>JBBSUA010000044.1:0-10263 GCA_038235315.1 Pseudomonadales bacterium
AGGGTGTATCAGCAGCACAGGTCATTATGACGGTTCTGCATGCCGGCGGTAAGTTTGATGATAACAGTTACAAAGTCTCAGGCGGTCTGCATGGCGTAGGGGTTTCAGTTGTCAACGCCTTATCGAAAAAGCTTGAGATGGATATCTGGCGTGAAGGCTATCATTACAACCAGACTTATACTGATGGTGCTCCAGATGCTGATATTCAGCAAATGGAAGCGACGGACAGAACCGGTACGCAAATCCGCTTTTATCCGAGTAGCGATGTGTTTACAGGTACTGTCTTTGAATATGATATCTTAGCCAAACGTCTGCGTGAGTTGTCATTTCTCAACTCAGGAGTACGTATTGTCTTAACCGATGAGCGTATTGATAAGCGTCACGAGTTTGAGCATAAAGGCGGTCTGTCTGAGTTTGTCAGCTACATTAACGCAGGCAAAGACAGTGTCAATGACGTGTTCCATTTTATTAGCGAGCAAGATGACGGAATCAGCGTTGAAGTGGCGCTACAGTGGACGGACACCTATAATGAAAAAGTATTGTGCTTCACCAATAACATTCCACAGCGTGATGGTGGTACGCATTTATCAGGTTTCCGCTCAGCATTAACGCGTTGCTTGAATAGTTATATCGATCGTGAAAGTTTATTCAAAAAAGAAAAGGTAGCCGCGACTGGCGATGATGCCCGTGAAGGTCTAACCGCTATCGTCTCAGTCAAAGTACCTGATCCAAAGTTCTCCAGCCAAACCAAAGATAAGCTGGTATCAAGCGAAGTCAAATCAGCTGTTGAATCAGCAATGCATGATAAATTTAATGATTTTTTATTAGAAAATCCAAGCGCCTCTAAAGCCATTGCTGGCAAAATCATTGATGCGGCGCGTGCGCGTGATGCGGCGCGTAAAGCGCGTGAGATGACTCGTCGTAAGACGACACTAGATATCGCAGGCTTGCCGGGTAAACTTGCGGATTGCCAAGAAAAAGATCCCGCATTATCAGAGCTGTATATTGTGGAAGGGGACTCTGCTGGCGGTTCAGCCAAGCAAGGTCGCAGTCGCAAAACGCAAGCAATCTTGCCACTCAAAGGTAAGATTCTGAACGTAGAACGGGCGCGTTTTGATAAAATGCTATCGTCTGCAGAAGTTGGCAACTTGATAACGGCACTTGGTTGTGGCATTGGTCCTGACGAATATAATCCTGATAAAGTTCGCTATCACAAAGTCATTATCATGACTGATGCGGACGTTGATGGGTCGCACATTCGCACATTGCTGCTGACCTTTTTCTTTAGACAGACTCCTGAGCTGATCGAACGTGGTTATATTTATATTGCACAGCCACCACTTTATAAAGTCAAAAAGTCTCGTCAAGAGCTGTACTTAAAAGATGATGAAGCGTTAAAAGCTTACCTATTATCATCAACGATTGACAATACTAAGCTGCATATCAGTGCGGATGCGCCTGCTATTACCGGGCAAGCGTTAGAGACATTGTTGAATGATTATAACCAAACGCAGCTGATTAAAGCGCGTTTGCAAATCCGTTATCCAGCAGTGCTATTAGACGGATTGACGCATACGCCCAAGCTTAGCACTGACATGACTTATGATAAAGAAGCAATGCAAGCATGGAAGGAATCGTTACAAGTTCAGCTCGATCATTTCGGTAGTGAATTGAATCCTGAGATTGAATTGGTCAATATTCATGCGCCAGTGTCTGAAACTATGGATGCGGTAACGGCTGATCTACTGGGTATGAAGCCACAACCACAAGTAGAGTTGGTCATTGAGGGCGAGACAGTCTCAAGTACTGATATGCTCTCAACGAAGGCTCAATGGTTACCACGCATAACCGTTTATGTGCATCAACTGGCGCATCATTATCTGCTTGATGCGAGCTTCATTAATTCAGGCGAATATAGCAAGTTGCTGCGTTTATCGAGCGAGTGGAATACCTTATTAGAAGAGGGTGCCTTCATCCGCCGTGAGGTTAGCGCGGGTACTAATAAAGACATTCCAGTACGCGACTTTGATTATCTATGGCAACAAATGATGTTAGATGCCCGTCGTGGTCTGTCTATTCAGCGCTATAAAGGGCTAGGTGAGATGAATGCTGATCAGCTATGGGATACGACGATGGATCCTGAAAACCGTCGTATGCTACGTGTGACCATTGAGGATGCTATCGCCGCAGATCATATGTTTACTTGTCTAATGGGTGATCATGTCGAGCCGCGTCGTATCTTTATTGAAGAGAATGCATTGACAGTATCAAATTTAGATATTTAAGTTGGATATTTAAGTTAGATATCTGGGTTTGATACTCAATTTAGGCATTTAGAGTAAAGAAATCTGTTTATAATAAAAAGTCATCTTGTTCGCAAGGTGGCTTTTTTGTTTCACGTGAAACAGTATGAGAGCAAGCTTTATCTCAATTGATTAATCGTAGGAGTTTTTATGCTAGATGCAGAGCAAAAGCAGGGATTGGCTAAGCTGCCCAAAGCGACTTTAGTTAATTTTATTAGTGAAGTGCAAGGCATCGATAAGCTGTTGGATAAGAAGATTGAGCGACTACTATTACAATCAGACAAACCTAAGCTCATAAAAAAACTGACCTCAAATCTGAAGGGGCTTAGACGTCGGCATAAATATATCGACTATTGGCAAGTAGGTGAGTTCGTCACTGAGCTACAGTATCTCGCTGATGATGTGATGAGTATCTACCCTGAACAGCCGGAAGTTTGCCTTACTCTATTAGATTTATTTATGGAGTCAAGTCATAGTAGTGTAGAGCGCTGCGAGGATAATGGGGAGGTAGAACAAGTCTATAGTCATCTTGCCCAATCTTGGCTACTGGTAGCTAAGATCTGTTATGAGCAAGAAAAAGCTAGTGTGCCCATTGATGAGCAAGATATATTGAGTCAAGCTTGGCACTCAAGGGTCAAAACGCTAATTGATGATAATGACTATGATGTTAAAGAGACGCTGACATTAGGCATTAGACAGTTTTTATCAGAAGCTGAGGTTCGTGGGTTGATAGAGGATTATCAAGACTATTATCACAGTTTATTCTCGCAAGATGTCGATAATATAGCTAGTGATAAAGCAAAGACATCATACGATAATCAAAGAGCCAATCATCGCGAAAAGCAAAAAACAGAAACCACTTTGATAGGGTTAGCTGGCGCAATAGGCGATGTTGATTTATTCGAATCCATTTATCTGACTATTTATCCAAAGCGGCAGTTAACGGCGCAGCAATTAACCCAACTTTTACGGTTTTTGATCGATAACAAAGCCTATGCGCGAGCACAGTATTATCTAAATGAGCACTGGAAAAGTAAAAATAAGCAAGAGCAGATAAAACGCTTAGAGTGGTTAAATGAGATATATGAGCAGCAAAGTAATACTAAGTATCAAATACAAACCCTTGGCGAAGCGTTTGAGCTGCATTCAACCCCTAGTCGTCTAAAAGCCATTATGGCTATTGCTAGCCCAGCCGAGCAATCTCAATGGCGTAAAAAAGCCTACACGCTAGCTGAGCAGCAAACAGATATTATATTAGCCCTTTCATTATTATTGGAGATAGGGGAGACAACGCTTGCCAATCAAGTCGCCGTTGCGCGTTATCGTGAGTTTGCTGATATCCATTATGAAAGACTGACTCATCTGCTAAAAGAGTTACCTGAAGGTACGCCACTTATCCAAGTGATTATTTATCGCAGTTTAATAGATGATATTTTGGATAACGCACGTAGTAAAGCCTATAACTATGCTGTGCGCTACTATAAAAAATTGATGCAACTTGATAGCAGGCTCAACCCTATTTCTAATAGTTATGGTAGCCTTATCTCAAACCAGAATTACATCAGCGCGCTCAACGCAAAACACGGTAAAAAATATAGCTTTTGGGAACGAGTAAACGATTAAAGGAAAGGTAGTCCATAATATAGTCGATACTTAATCAAACAGATACGTTAGATTATGACGCACTATACGTATAAATTTTTCTTGCTTGCTGTGTCTACGCTGACAGAGGCTGCAAAAAATCTATACGCATAGTGCTATATCATTTTTATATTAGACTGACTATATTTAATAACCCACTTATTCTAAAAAAACACCGCTCTGATTATCAAGGCGGTGTTTCTGTTTCACGTGAAACTCAATTTACAAACTATCAACTTCTTAATATGAAAAAAATTGTTTCATGTGAAACCTTAACCACAGATATATTAAGGTTACTATAAAAGAGATACGAATCTAAAAATCGTGCTACTGATATAATTTTTCTTGCTTGCTGTGTCTGCGCTGCGTCGAGCCTGCAAAAAATTATTATCAGCAGCACGGTATCGCTTTTATACGGGTTTAACTATCACTCTTCATCAGTATCAAAGCGCCATGCCAATACGCGAGTATTCTTTTGACCTTGGCTCATCTCAATGATGCGGGTTTGGGCAACATTAAGCTGACTTAACAACAGCTGCAACGGCTTGACGTTTTCAGACTTCGATACCAATGTTGTGAACCAACCAACGTGCTCAGCGAATTTTTGACTCTCTTTTGCCATTTTAGTCAAGAAAGCAATCTCACCACCTTCACTCCATAACTCTTTATGCTGACCACCGAAGTTCAGGTTTTGCGCCGCATTACCAGATTTCGTTGAGCTACGACTAATTTGTTCGTTTTCGTTTTTGCCGCGATGTCGTTGTAGATTGTGCTGTTTACGAGTATTGGCTTCCATCGCTTCTTCTAATGAGGCATGAAATGGCGGGTTGCAAATAACCACATCAAAGTAATCTTGGCGACCGATAATACCCTCGAATAGATGCTTAGGATTCGGTTGTAATTTTACTTTAACCGCGCCTTTTAGCTTCGGGTTGGTCTCACAAATAAGCGCTGCGGTATTGACAGAAATCGGATCGATATCGCTTGCGGTAAAGCGCCAGCCATAGCTTTGACTACCAATAATTGGATAGATCGCACTAGCACCCGTACCGATATCAAGCGCATGAATCTGCTTACCTGTTGGCGGCGTATTGTCTTTATTGATATGGGTCGTTTGCGCTAGTAAGTCGGCAACGTAATGAATGTAATCCGCGCGTCCCGGAATAGGCGGACAAAGATAGCCGTCTGGAATATCCCAAAACTTAACGCCATAATAGTTCGCTAATAATGCTCTATTTAGGGTGCGCACCGCCTGATGATCAGAGAAGTTAATCGTCGGCTCGCCATTAGGATTAGTAATAGTATGTTCAGCTAGTTCAGGTAAAGCGCGGGTCAATACTGCAAAGTCATAGCGACCTTGGTGCGGATTGCGCGGATGAAGCTGACCTAGCTTTTTCGCTGAGGCTGGAGATCTGTTTCTGTGTGCAGTGGTCATAGGCTTGCTTGTCATTGTAGGGTGCTTACGATGTAGGGTTATAACGGGCAAGTGTAGCAGATTTTGCGAGCAACTAGCGCCTTATCGATTGCGAAAAATAAGGTTTAACCCTAATACGATCATTGCGCCGCCCAATATACGGTCAATCCAATGCTCAAAGCGCTGAAAACGTCTGAGAATAGAGGGAATGGACAGCAACATTACCACTGTACTAAACCATGCCATCTGTAATACCATCATCCAGACGCCATAAATGGACAACTGCCAAAGCGGAATATCAGGCGATAATACTAAGGTAAATATAGCCACAAAATACACTGGTGCTTTGGGATTAAAGACATTGCAAAAAAAGCCACGACGTAAGATAGCGAGAGTAGACTCTGCCTTTTGATAGTCTTTGGCTATGGCTGGTTTTTTTATTAAAGCTGCTTGGTTGGGGAGAGGTTGAGTCGTTTTGGCATCCGTTTTAGGAATGATAGCTTGGGAATCACTAACGGTGAGATCTAGTCTTTTTTTTGGTTTAGCTTGAATACCTTGCCACCCTAAATAAATCAGATAACCACCACCTAACCATTTAATAGCAGTCAATAGCGGCTGCGAATGTGCAATTACTGTGGCTAGTCCGAGCACAGAATAGATAATATGAATAGCAAGACCCAGAGTAATGCCGAGACTACAGAGTAAACCAGTGCGTCGCCCTTTGGCTAAGGTCTGCTGTGAGACTAGGACAAAATCAGGACCGGGCGAAGCCGCAGCAAGTAGATGGACGCTCGTAATCAACAAAAACCCATGCCAAAATTCCATAAAGCGCTCTAATTTATGCGGCTATTTGCTCAATCTTTGCACTAATCCTAAATGAGGTCAACTTTTATCCTCATCAGTTCTATTAGAGTGTTGGCTTTGCTGCTTGTGTTATAACGTAGGGATAGCTATATTAAAAGCAAGCTAAATAATATTGAAACTCAGCCAAGGTGTCGAGCAGGTATCGCGTGAAACATACCTTGTAATACTACCGATAATCGATACTAACGGACTAAAACAATTAAAATTTTGATAAGGATAGCACGATGACCACTACCGACAATCGCATCACTTACGAGATTCAAGATCATATCTGTTTGATTGGCTTTAGCCGTGCGGATAAACGCAATGCTTTTGATAGCCATATGATTATACAACTCTCTAAGGCGCTGACTAATTATGATAATGATGATAATTTACGCTGTGCCGTAATCTTCGCACATGGCGAGCATTTTACCGCTGGTCTCGATCTAATGGAGCTACAAGATAAAGTCGATAAAGGTATCTTTGTATTTGACGACACTCAAATCGATCCGTGGGGCGTCGCTGGCAAGTTACGTAGCAAACCCATTGTAGTGGCGATAAAAGGCACTTGCTTCACCGCTGGGATTGAGCTGATGCTCAATAGCGATGTGGTCATCGCGAGTGATAATAGCAACTTTGCACAAATGGAAGTTCAACGTGGCATCATGCCGTTTGGTGGGGCAACGGTAAGATTTGTCGCGGCGGCTGGCTGGCAAAAGGCGATGCCGTATCTACTCACTGGCAAACCATTCGACGCGCATACCGCTGACAAGCTTGGCATAGTCAGTGAAGTCGTACCTAACGGTGAAGAATACGCGCGTGCGCTGACTATCGCCAAGGAAATCTGTCAAGCAGCTCCACTTGGCGTCAAAGGATTAATCTCGTCAGCGCAAGATGCTGTAAATAATGGCGCAGGCGTGGCATTAGCTAATATCCATAGCTATCTACCAGCGTTATTTCATTCAGAAGATGCCAAAGAGGGTGCTATGGCGATGGTTGAGAGACGGGCGGCTGAGTTTGTGGGGAGGTAGATGAATCTTTTAAAGGGAAGAAAAGGATAATACCCTCTAGGTTGAGAGGTGGTAACTGTGTTCTGTAAGTTAGCTGCGAGATATTAGAGCTATTATCTTAAATAGACTAAAGGTTTAGAATTTGCACAACACGAAAAAAACCCCGCAATTGCGGGGTTTCTATTAACATTAATTATTCTTATTGACGTTAGGTACAACCACTTAAGACTCTGTGTTAACTAAGCAATTATGAGCCAGTTACCAAGCGAAAGTTACCCCGCCACGTGCGCCTACTTTGCCCGTATCAAAACCGTACCCTGCACCAGCTGAGACCGTTATACTGTCATTCACTCGTCCAGCGAACGACGTGCTTAACGCTGAGCCACCACTGTAATAACCCGTACCAACTGTCATCGCATAGCGTTTGCCTGAGGGAATAACTGGAGTTTCTAAAGCAAGAGCCATAGCGATGCCGTCTTCGACTTCATCCAAGCGATCTTCTTGACGATTGTACTGATCTTGCAAACTGTTAATTTGTCTAGTATTGCTTGCGGATGATGCACTTAAATTAGCGACTTGCGTATCGGTATTAGCGAGTTGATTGGCAGTCGCTAATGACGCTACAGAGACGCTAGTACCCAAAGTACCGTTGGCATCAGTAGTGACTATGTTACTTGGCCCTGTTTGTGATGCCGTACTGGCTTGCAGTTGACCCGCGCCACCAAGAGCAATCTGGTTATCGCCTGCTGCTGAGGATTGATTACCGATAGCGATACTGTTTAAGCCGCCAGCGTTTGCAGCTTCACCCACTGCGGTAGAGCGCACGCCACTAGCATTAGCTAAATGACCAAATGCTTGAGCGCGCTCAGCCGTAGCTTTTGACTGCCAACCAATGGCTGTCGTGCCTGCACCAGTTGCAACTGATTCGCCGCCTACAGCAGTAGTAGAGTTGCCAGTGGCGTTAGCGGTATCACCTATAGCCAAGGCATCAACGCCATTGGCGGTAGATAAAACACCAATAGCAGTGCTATTTGCGCTGGCTGCCGTCGAATTACTACCTACAGCAATTGAATTTGCATTTGATGCATTAGCACGTGAGCCTAACGCTGATGAGTTTTCTCCAGCTGCTGACACACCACCGACCGCTGTACTACTACTACCAGTTGCTGCTGCCGAATCGCCGACTGCGGTTGACCCCAAGCCAGATGCGGTTGATCTTGAACCATAAGCTGCACTAAACGCGTTAGAGGCTGTAGCTGACACACCAGTTGCCGTTGCAAAACTATTCGAAGCGATTGATTCAGCGCCCAAAGCAACTGAGCTACTGGCTGAAGCTTTAGAGTTTTCACCTATAGCAGTAGATTGTCGACCTGCAGCGCTTGACATACTACCAATAGAAACCGCGCCATTAGCGGCAAAACCGGTAGTGGCCTTATTACCAATTGCCACAGTATTATCAGCGAAAGAGCCAGAATCTGCTTGGTTACCGATGGCGACTGCATTGTCACCCGATGCAACCGCTGCCTCACCGACTGCGGTAGAGCGCACGCCACTGGCATTGGCTAAATGACCGAAGGCTTGAGCCCGCTCAGCTGACGCGGTAGACTGCCAACCAACCGCGGTAGCACCGGCCTCAGTTGCCTGAGCGCGGGCACCAATTGCAGTTGAGGAGGTGCCAGAAGCTTTGGTTTGACGCGCTGGGTTAGCGGCATCTGTGCCAGCGAAGAATCGATCGCCACCGATCGCCACGCCGTCTGCGCCTGAAGCCAGTGCGGTATTACCGATCGCAATTGCATTAGTACCTGAAGCGACAGCATCTTCAGCGCCAGCAAAACTTTGCGCACCAGATGCTGTAGTTTGATGACCCACCGCGGTGCCCATAGCCCCAGTAGCCTGAGCTTGCCAGCCCAAAGCGGTTGCACCTGGTGTGGTTGCGTCTGACTCACCACCCAGAGCGGTAGTTGAGTTGCCTTGCGCATTAGCTTCATCGCCTACTGCTAAGGCGTCGATACCGTTTGCTTGTGAGTTAGCACCAATCGCAGTGGAGTTATCAAAAGAGGCGAAAGCCATATTGCCAATAGCAATCGTATTGTTTGCAGAGGCAAAAGCGTTTTGACCAACCGCCGTTGCATTATCACCAAAGGCCGTAGTATTCGGGCCACAAGCCAAGGCATCTGTGCCGAAGCTGCTTGCGCCTCCGGTAGTGCTATCACTCAATTGACACTCAGCTGCCATCGCAGTAGAAGCACTAAAAGAAGCAGCAGCGATAGCTAGGGTAAGAGCGCTAATTTTTAAAACTGAGTGTGGTAGAAATTCCGTTTTCATTGTTTCTTATCCTGTTTGAAAAGCCATAAGGGCTTAGTAGTTAATTTAACTGGAGGGTGACAGCGACCATAGTGCTTGAAGTGCTAAAATGTTCTATTAATGCAGACCAAATACATTGTTAACTTACTATCTATATCTAGTTACAATCTATAAGTATAACTTAACGAATGATAGTTTTATTTTCTTAAAGGTCGTTTAAGCCGACGAATGGTCAATCGTAGTTATAAAGAGACTTAGAGTGATAACTATTTAGACAACAAAAATGATTTTAAAATCTAGACTATAATAAGCATAACTAAAGCTTAGGAAAACATCAGTGCTATACAACTTTGATGAGATAATCGACAGACGTCACACCGGATCCCTTAAATGGCATTATACCGATGATACCATTGCGCTTTGGGTAGCGGATATGGATTTTAAAGCCGCACAGCCTATTTTAGATACGATTGAACGAGTAGTGCAGCATGGCGTATTGGGTTATACCAAACCCACTGAGGCGTTATATCAAGCGATTATTAATTGGCATGGCAGTCGTTATGGGTTATCACTGGATAGACAACACATTCTGTTTTCCCATGGCGTGATACCAAGTTTGGCGCTGATGCTGAGAGTATTTACCGAGACAGGGGATGCGGTACTCATCAACGATCCCATCTATACCCCTTTTATGACTAAGATTCGTGATAATGGTCGACGGCTTATTCTGTCTCCATTAAAAGAA
>JBBSUA010000045.1:0-10103 GCA_038235315.1 Pseudomonadales bacterium
ATAACAGTAAGCTTTAATGTCCCAACCACTTAAGATGAGTGTCTGCTTTTGCTCTTGCCGAGGGACGAGGCGCGGACATAGTGTTTAAAGAACGCCTAACTGTGACCCGCATATTTGCCCCCTTTTAAAGAACTCCAATACTGAGGCCATGCTTTTTAAGCTTTTGCTTTTATCTTCCTTTAAGTTCAGACAATTAAGTATTTTAGCTAATGCTTTGTCAACAAATTTTTAAATCGACCAAACAACACATATACTAACCCAACAACTGACTAACCGCTATCTTTGCTCGCAAACCATCAACCACTACGTTTATCTTATCGGATAGCTCGATTTCTTCCTTACTATAATCATGCTTCTTAAACAACGCCTTCGACTTCCTCGCTGCCTTGATATACGCACTATCTTGATAGAGCGCGCCAGTGACCTCTTTATTGACAATAGCTATCTCATTGCAATATGACTCTAACTCTCTATTGCTAGTATTAAGCAGGATAATAGTATTCTCTAATTTTTCCAAATTATCTAAGATAGACTTTCTTTTTTCTATTAATATCTTATCTTGCTGATCAAATTTCTTAATATTAGAACGAGACTTAAATGCTGAAAATGCGACTGTCGGTATGATCATGATAGCCAAAACCAGTAAGTAGCTCATCAGAGTTGTGCCGCTACCACCCAAGGCTAATAGTAAGAACCAAATGACCATGATCGCTAGTAGCCCTGCCATAATGCCAGTGAATATAGAAAATGACGGAAACCACGTCTTTAGCCTAGCGACTTTGGTAAACCCAAGACCATCAATCATATGAACTTGTCTGTCTATTTTTTCGGTATTTTTTACCTCTTCTATCGCTATTTTTATGGTTGTTGCATTGCTGACTAAGCGGCTACTGACCTTTAATTCTTTAATAACGAGAGAAATATTCTGCTCTAATTTAGCAATACTCAAGTTAATCCTTTCTTGTAACTCGGTAACTTTGTTGAAGATAAAGCTATATTGCTCATACGCATTGTCATAAGAGTTTCTGCTTTTTACTGAGCTTTCATGACTGCCTAAGGTAAACAGATATAGTGCAGCGCTTTTGAAGTCGCTTTCGAAGTACTCTTCCTTATCATAAGCGATATTAGAATAGGTCTTTAACTGTTTGTATTTCGGAGCGTCTTTTACCTTACTTCGATATAAGAAGTAGCTAGGAATAGCCAATAGCAGAACGATAACGATAAGCTTGAAATAAATACTATCCATGAATACAGTCCAGTTTTAGCCAGTTTTTGAATGAGTTATCATCAATAGTGCTTACAGGTTACGGTTAAAAAAATGGCTTACGATAAATCTTATCATAAGCCATGTTGTTGCAAATAGTTAGTCATGCTTGCAGATTATAATTTATAACGCTTTTAACTCTTCCATTTGCGCGGTCATCGCTGTCAACTGCCCTTCTAGCTCAGTCAATTTCGCCTTCTCAGCATCGACCACTTCCGCTGGTGCTTTACTCACAAAGCTTTCATTACCTAGTTTACGCGAGATACCTTCGGATTGAGCTTTTAGTTTCTCATAGGATTTGCCGAGACGAGCTAGCTCAGCCGTTGGATCGATTAGCCCTTTCATAGGTACGAGTACACGCAGCTGCCCAATCATACTTGATGATGACAACGGAATCTTTTCATCAGAGCCATCACCACTATTTAGTATGGTTAAACTCTCTACTTTTGCTAGAGCTTTGAACTGATTGGCGATACGG
This sequence comes from Pseudomonadales bacterium, assembly GCA_038235315.1. Lineage (GTDB taxonomy): Bacteria > Pseudomonadota > Gammaproteobacteria > Pseudomonadales > Moraxellaceae > Psychrobacter. The sequence goes on from JBBSUA010000045.1 coordinate 1,743, forward strand.
GCTAGGCGCTCGTCTTCTGCCTGCGAGATGTTTTGTAGGAGCACTGGTAGACGTACGGCATTGCCCAGTTTCATCTCACCACGGATATTACGGACGCTGGCGATGAGCTGTTGTAACCACGCCATATCCGCCTCAACCTGCTCGCTAATTTGCGCATCATCTGCTTTTGGATAGCTGGCAATGACAATGCTAGCAGTGTCTTTGCGAGCTAATAGCGGTGCAATGGTTTGCCAAATTTGCTCGGTTAGATAAGGCATAATTGGATGAGTAAAGCGCAGTGCGGTCTCTAGCACATGCAAGAGTACATAACGGATTTGGGCTTTACGTCCATCTGATACTGAATCATCATTTAGGCTGGCTTTGGCAAGCTCAACATACCAATCGCAGTACTCATTCCAAATAAACTCATAAATATCATGACTGACCATATCTAGACGATATAGAGCAAAATGCTGATGGATATCCGCAATCGTAGAGTTAAGGCGACTGATAATCCAGCGCTCAGGTAACTCCCATACTTCAGGATTAGCCACTTGATCGATAGCTTTAGCATTACTTTCACTATCGACGCAATTCATCAATACGAAGCGGCTAGCGTTCCAGATCTTATTACAGAAATTACGGTAGCCTTCAACACGTTTTAGATCAAAGTTGATATCGCGACCCGTACTGGCAAGCGAGGTAAAAGTAAAGCGTAGCGCATCAGTACCAAAGGCTGAAATACCTTCAGGGAATTCTTTACGGGTTTGTTTTTCGATCTTCGCCGCATCTTTGGGGTTCATCATATTGCTAGTACGTTTTTCCACTAGCGTCTCAAGATCAATACCGTCGATGATGTCGATAGGATCGAGGACATTACCTTTAGACTTAGACATTTTTTGTCCAAAGCTATCACGTACTAGCCCATGCACATAAACGGTCTTAAACGGTACTTGCGGTGTCCCATCTTCGTTTTTGACGAAGTGCATAGTCATCATGATCATGCGGGCGACCCAAAAGAAAATAATGTCAAAGCCAGTGACTAATACACTAGTCGGGTGGAAAGTCTTTAACACTTTTTTATCCGCTGACTCATCTGCCCAACCTAGTGTACTGAATGTCCACAGCCCTGAGCTAAACCATGTATCGAGGACATCATCATCTTGGCGCAGTTTTACGCTATCCGCTAATTTATACTTACTACGTACTTCCGCTTCATCACGTGCGACATAAATCTCGCCAGTCGCATCGTCATACCACGCAGGAATACGATGCCCCCACCACAGCTGACGGCTGATACACCAGTCCTGCAAGTCCGTCATCCACGCCATATACATGTTTTTATATTGTGCAGGGACAAACTCAATATCGCCATTCTCAACCGCATCGATAGCAGGTTTGGCGAGCTTGTCAACCGCGACATACCATTGATCGGTCAACCATGGCTCAACGATGACGCCACTGCGATCACCGCGAGGTGCTTTAAGCGCGTAATCTTCGATATTCTCAAGCCAGCCTTCACTAGTCGCTTGCTCGACCATGACTTTACGCGCGGCAAAACGCTCAAGTCCTGCATAAGGGTTGCCTAAATGATCGCTTGGGGTGGTCTCTAAGTTTGGCTCACGGGTTTGCAAATCAGGATAAACTTCCATCGCAGGCAAAATATGCGCATGCGCATCAAGCATATTGATCAGTGGCAACTCATGACGACGACCCAATTCATAATCATTAAAATCATGAGCAGGCGTGATCTTTACACAGCCCGTGCCGAAGTCAATATCGACATAATCATCAGCAACGATAGGAACCACACGATTAGTAATTGGCAAAGTGATCGTCTTACCAATTAAGTGCGCATAACGCTCATCATTAGGATTGACCGCGACTGCCGTATCACCCAGTAGGGTTTCAGGACGCGTAGTGGCAACCACTAGATAGTTTTTGCCATCCTGAGTGGTGATATCTTTATCCGTGAAATGATAACGAAAATGCCACAGCGAGCCCTTTTCATCATGGTTTTCGACTTCTAAATCCGATAGCGCGGTTTGGAACTTGGGATCCCAGTTGACCAGACGCTTACCACGATATATCAGCCCATCATCAAATAGGCGCACAAACACTTCTTTAACGGCATTGGATAGACCATCATCCATGGTAAAGCGTTCACGTGACCAATCGACCGAGCTACCCAAACGGCGAATCTGCCCCGTAATATTGTCGCCCGACTCTTCTTTCCATTCCCACACTTTATTGATGAATTCCTCACGACCTAAATCATGACGCTTAATACCTTCTGCGTTAAGACGACGTTCGACAACCATTTGCGTAGCAATACCCGCGTGATCAGTACCCGGTTGCCATAAAGTGTTATCACCATCCATCCGATGATAGCGAGTCAACGCATCCATAATGGCATTATTAAAGCCATGACCCATATGCAGTGAACCCGTCACATTTGGCGGTGGTAGCGCAATAGAAAACGACTCTTCTTTATCAAAGGTGGGCTGAAAATAGCCACTGTCTTCCCAATTTTGGTACATGCCCGCCTCGACTTCCGCAGGATTATAGGCGTTCTCTAATTGGTTTAAGGCAGCTTGGATAGAAGTCGTTAAAGTAGTTTGGTTGCTCATAATAGAATGGTCTTTTATTAATAATGAATTTGATAAATTTGGAGAAAATAAGTAGTAAGGTGATTTTAGCGCAGATAGTCGGATTTTGTTAGATGGGAAGAAAAATTAAGGGTACAGAGTGGCAAAATCGATGCTATCTTTTGATGATTTCTATTTAGTCACTGCCATCTCAGTTTGCCAAAGCGTATAATTAGTTGGGTAGTTAGCTAAAGATTGCATAATTTTTATACCTTTATTAGAAGAATGGCTAGAGCTAAACAATCAATAACAGCAATCGATTCAACTCTTTATATAATAGACTATCGTCACCTTATAAAATAGCTATCTATTTTTAGCATTATCATTCTGAATAGTGAGCCACCTGTGTCCCAAGATACTGAACCTAAAGATAACACTCCAATTGAAGACCCTAGCGAAGGCGAATCTACTGCTAGCAAAGGAAATAAAGACAGCGAAGACAGTGAAATCAACAACACCTCAAACCTAGAAGACCATGAGTTTTCAGAAACTATTAGTGACGAAGATAAAGAAACTATCAAAGAAGTCGCTCATGATGATAATATTAGCGCGCCTAAAAGCTACGCGAGCATCTTGGTTGAGCAAGTCATCGATGCCAAAGAAACCTTTAATCGCTCTTTAGGCTCGTTATTCACTAGTGCTTTTACCGCTGGTATGGAGATCGGCATTAGCTTGTTTGTGATTCTATCGGCTTTTGCCTTACTGGGTGAGGTGCTGCCTACTAATTATGCGATGGTACTGGCATCTTTGCTATATCCCATAGGATTTATTATCGTCGTTATTGGGCAGTCGCTATTATTCACAGAACAAACCTCCTTGTTAAGCTTGCCGGTGCTCAACAAAATCGAACCCGTACATAAATTGCTACGTCTTTGGGGTATTGTTATCGCAGGCAATATCGTTGGCGGCTGTGTATTCACCGCGTTGATGATAGGTTTAGGGTTGAATATGCACCTCTTTACCGTTGCCAATATTGATGCTTATGCCGAACATGTTTTAGGGTTTGAATGGTGGGTTATCTTTGGTAGTGCGGTATTAGCGGGCTGGATGATGGGTGTGGCAGCATGGCTTGTGACTTCAGCGCGCGATACAATCAGCCGTATTGTACTCGTCACTTTGATCACTGGCAGTATTGGTTTTTTGGGTTTACATCATAGTATCGTTGGCAATATCGAAGTGTTTTCGGCCTTGATATACGGCAATACGGTCGGCTTATGGCAATATTTATGGTTTTTGGTGGTGGTACTAATAGGTAATACGGTGGGCGGAGTGGTGTTTGTCGCTATACTCAAAAACCGTACTTTCTTGTTTGATATTGAAAAAATTAAACATGAAGCTGAAAAAGAGGAATCAGATAAGAAATCACGCATGAATCCACGTCAGCGTTAGTCTTTGAATAATAAAAAATAAGCATAAAAATTATTACTATAAAAAAATATCCCATAACAAACTCTTGATATCGAGTCTGTTACAGGATCATGTTGATTATTAATTTTTTAGCGCATGCGTGCTGCCAAAATACTGGTTGCTGCTTGTTCTTTTTGCTCTTTTTTATACTTACCGCTGAATGTTTTTACCAAAATACCGGCAGTAAAGAACATCACTAGAGTATAAATAGCGGGTGTCATTGACATGTCGTAGTTGGACAATAAGGTCAATGCCATAAATATCGACAGCGTGCTGTTTTGCAGACCGACTTCTAACGTAATGGACGTTCTTTGTGCCAAGTTTAAACCGAGCAGTTTACTTGAGAAGTAACCTAGCGCCATAGTCACTACGTTTAGGATCAATGAGACCGGTCCAACATCGATGAAAGCCTGAACGATGATATCTCTTTGAACATACCCCAAAAACACTACTAGTAAAGCTAAGAAAATCACCCCGAATCTGGAAACCAAGATCTGCGACTTATCCGCAGCTCTCGGTGCATAACGCTTGATTAACATACCGATACTAATAGGTAGAATAGTGATGACAAAAAGCGAGATCATCGTTTTGGCAACAGGTAACTGAAATTCAGAACCTGCACCCATAAAATGAATTAACGAATAGCTTAAAACTACAGGGATGGTAAAGACGGTGATAACGCTTGCGATAGCGGTCATAGTCACTGACAGTGCGACATCACCTTTGGCTAAATAAGTAAACAGGTTGGAAGTTGTGCCACCTGGACACAAGACTAATAGCATAACCCCTACCGCATATTCGGGACGTAATGGCATTATATTAGCCAATGCAAAGCCTATAATCGGCAACATAATCAACTGATTCACTAGACCTATACTGACCGCTTTAGGAAATTTTACCACGCGTTTAAAATCGTTAACGACTAAGGTTAAACCCATTCCCATCATAATTAGAAACAGACACAAGGGAATGACAATCGAATTGACCATGGTGACTAACTGAACACTTTCCATAACTACATCCTTGTATACAAGACCTTTTTAGAGGCCGATTTACAATGCTCGGATGATGCCTGATTAGCTCCATGCTAATAATCACAATGGCATCAACGTCATTGATGTCCTGTATAATACTCATCACGAATACCAAACAATAAAAGGCAGTATAGCTTTGCTATTACGTCTGTATTCCAATCATTTACTGACTCGGCAGTCAATTGTAGAGTTTTAAGGGAGAGGTAACGAATTGTGGTCTTAGGAAGGTAGAGTTTCGAGGAAGTTACTAATGCCGTATCTTTTGCGGTTTGGTATTCGCGTGTGTCATGACTACACATTTGACTGTCTTAGATAGCTATCTAGTATGCTCAGTACTGATGACTGCGGTACCATAAGCAATGGCCTCCACCATACTACCTAATTGATTAATGTTGCTGACTTCTAGACGTAAACCATAGATGTGATTATAGCCTTTAGCCTGAGCTTGGAGACGCATACGTACAAGGGCTTCACGACGGGCGCGATCTAGCAAGGTCTCGTAAGTAGTCAAATTCTTCCCAAATAAGCTTAATACACGGGCAATCACCATTTTGAAATAATCTTGCGCGATGACCACGCTACCAAGTACCAACTCACCTTGGCTATTCACTGCCATTTTGGGCTGATAAAAACGTTCAGTTGAGATAATAATATGGCTTAGCTCTTTTTCTGCAACTGCCAAGCGTGCCAAATGTTGACGCTCATGACGAGCACCGAAGAACCAGCCCACTACGAATAAGATAAGGAGCGGCCCATAATTAAGTAGCATTTGGGTAAAAGAGTTATTCATGGCCTATCTCTTATCATAAAAAGCCTAGCCAAAGGGATTGAAACGAGGCAAATCATCACTGGCGGTTTGACTATTATCCGGCTGATTTTGATCGGGTTGATTGTGCGGGTTGTTGGGTGGTGGGTTGTGCGGAGGTTGGTAATAAGCTTGCTGGTTTTGTGGCATCGGCACCGCTTTTACTGCTGTACCGTATACGAACAACTCTGAGGCACCTTGAGCGATACTAGAAGTCGAAAAGCGTAGACCAACGACTGCGTCCGCGCCTAGCGCCTCGGCTTTGACTATCATACGCTCTACCGCTTCTTGGCGTGACTCTTCTAACAGCTCAGTATAAGCGGTCAATTCACCACCCACTATATTTTTTAAGCCCGCAAATAAGTCTTTACCGACATGCTTTGAGCGCACTGTACTACCGTACACCACATCTAAGCGCTCAGTGATCTGATAGTTAGGTAAATGCTCAAGATTGGAGAGTTGCACAGTCATAATTAACCTTATTATAGGACTATAGAATTAGTCATTGGTATGAAACAATAAAAACAGCTCAGTGAGATTGCCTTCGATACTGTTGGCCATCTGTGCTAGTTTGTCTTCATCAGCTCGCATCTGTGCGAGTTCAGGATCTTCATCATCGATACCACTTAGTACGATCATAGGTAAGGTCAATACGGCTACGTCATCAGCAGCATCTTCCTTTTCCATCCAGTCACTGGCTTCATCGCCATACATCGCATCTACAAAGCCAATCGACCAAGCTACTATATCCGACTCATCAGAGAAGTCCACAGCGACCTCTTCATTACCAGCATCTTCATTAAACGGTAGCTCAATAGGCGTTTCGTTCTTGAGCTCAGCCATAATAGCGTTGCGCCAGCGCTTGATACCATCAATAACATTCTCTGGAATCTGACTCACTTGCCCTTCAAAAAGCGCGTCTAACCAATTTGGTAACACAGGACCAATAACCGTAGCAGTCAAAAAACCATGCATAGCAACACTATCGAGCACGTATTGGCTTTCTTGGTTATCTAAATAATCTAGTAATTCATCAAAGCTCATCGGATTGCTCATGGGGTATTTGTCCTTGGGTCAATAGACTGGGTATGGTGCAATTGATTATTCATTAAATTCGCTGCTAACTACGATGAAGACTATTAAAAATGTGCGCTTAAAATACAGCCGACAGATTGATTTTTAGCTTAGCACAGTTAGATAGTGATAACGTATTATCTCATGTGATTTAACGAAGTTAATGCTAGCTTAACGGCGCATCAAAAACTTAAATGTCATCGTCATCCCAATCATCACCATCTTCATCGAAGTTATCTATATCTTCTAGTTCATCTTTTAGTTCTTTAGCAAGACGTTTTTCTTCTAACAAATTATCAATTAAACGACGTTTCTCTAGGCTGCTCAAGCGGGTACGTACGCTCGTCTCCGCTTCTTCAACCATCTTTGCATCATCGTCATCGGTGAACTCACCGTCAAAATCATCATCGATATCTGCATCACTCATGACATACTCCTATCACTGGGGCAATAAATTCAAAATAAATCGATATACATATGCCTTATAAAGTCTCTACCTTGCCTTGTCAATCATTTTTAAACATATATTCATTTTAATCGTTATTACATGGTTAACTGAGGGTGCTTGGTAGTGGCTTTTTTAGCCGTCATCACTAGTCATCAGCACCGCATTACGGACATCTGCTAGGCGTTGTATCATGGCATCATTACCACCATCAAACACTGTACACTCGCGCTCATAGACTGTGGTCGGGCGCTCTACGCTATGTACCTGTATATGGTTGCCTATCTCTTTGAGTCCTGAATTAGGTAACAAAATCAGCATTTGCTCTTTTTTGCCCACACTAGTTAACAGCTGCTTCATTGCCTCGGCTTGCGCATGGTCACTCACCCCAGCTTTTGCTGGCAAAGCGAAACGAGAGAGCTCAATATGCTTGTCATGAATGATTTTATTCAGCATCAGATATAACTTGCCCAACATGACACCCGCTAGTGCGACCTTGGCATGACTGTTGTCAGCTTTAAGCTTTATGCATGCCCCATTTTCATCAAATTGTGGCGTGTTGGTGGCACTGACTCCGAGAAGTAAAGGCAGTCTCAGTAATTCACTCACCGCTTGATTTAGCAATTGCGAACATAATGCCAAATAAGGCATACGCATCTCAGGCGCTAGACGCTCAAGCATATTGTATTCGTCATGAAACACGATCTGCACATCGACACTGTCAAAGGCGCGGGTCGCCGATAGTCGAGAGGCGCTGTTGGTAAATTTGCGGATACTATCGTTGACACTACTGCTAGATGGCAAATCCTGAGTATTATTATCAATAGCGTCTAAACCTTCAGAAGCGGGTGCTTCGATGTCATCATTAGTATTTTGCTGAGACTTCAAGTAGGCGTTGAGTTCATCATGAATGGTTGGGTTAACCTTACTCTTATCAGCAGGCTCATTGCTATCGCTGCCGTTGCTGTC
>JBBSUA010000046.1:0-9995 GCA_038235315.1 Pseudomonadales bacterium
AAAGCGATAAAGCTCCTGCTACTAAGACAGAAAGTAAAAAAGATCAACCAACCGCTAAAAAAGCAGCTGAAAGTAAGCGCCCTACACCTAAAAAACCTGGTAAGACCACACTAGCCTCAGGTCAGCATCGCGTTGCTATTTTAGGTGGCAACCGTATTCCTTTTGCTCGCTCAAATGGTCCTTATGCTGACGTTAGCAATACCGATATGCTAACCGCTGCATTGAACGGATTGATTGAACGTTTTAATCTGCAAAATGAGCGCATTGGTGAAGTGGTTGCTGGTGCCGTACTTAAGCTCAGCCGCGATTTGAACTTGACGCGCGAAGCCGCCTTGAATACGGCTTTAGATCCGCACACGCCAGCTTATGATATCTCACAAGCTTGTGGCACTGGCCTGCAAGCAACTTTTGCCGCAGCGAACAAAATTGCTTTAGGTATTATTGATTCCGCTATTACTGGTGGCGTGGATACTACATCAGATGCGCCTCTCGCTATCGGTGATGGTCTACGTAAAGTCATCTTAAAACTAGGTGCTGCCAAAAACAATAAGCAGCGTCTGCAAGCGCTAATGGGTCTTAATCCAAGAGATTTGCTTGATTCACCACAAAATGGTGAGCCACGCACTGGATTATCAATGGGCGATCATCAAGCCATCACTGCGCTTGAATGGAACATCAGCCGTGAAGACCAAGATAAATTGGCATTTAATAGTCACAAGAATCTAGCCCGCGCTTACGAAGAAGGTTTCTTTGACGATCTAATCACGCCTTACAAAGGCTTGACTCGCGACAACAACTTGCGTCCAGACTCAACGCTTGAGAAGCTTGGTAAATTGAAGCCTGTGTTTGGTAAAAAGAATGCCAATCCAACGATGACTGCTGCCAACTCTACTCCGTTAACTGATGGTGCCTCTTGTGTACTGTTAGCTAATGATGAATGGGCACAGGCGCATGGTTTAAAAGCCCTTGCTTATATCGTCCATCAAGAAACTGCTGCCGTTGATTTTATTGGTAAGTCCGGCGACAAAGAAGGCTTATTGATGGCACCGGCTTATGCCGTACCACGTATGCTTGAGCGTGCAGGACTTAGCTTACAAGACTTTGATTTTTATGAAATTCATGAAGCTTTTGCCTCACAAGTGTTATCGACGCTAGCGGCATGGGAAGACGAAACCTTTTGTAAAGAGCGTTTAGGTCTTGACGCACCACTAGGTTCTATCGACCGTAGCAAACTGAATGTCAACGGCTCGTCACTTGCCGCCGGTCATCCTTTTGCAGCAACAGGTGGACGTATCTTAGCGACTGCCGCTAAATTACTTGACCAAAAAGGCTCAGGCCGTGCGCTTATCTCTATTTGCGCCGCTGGTGGTCAAGGCGTGACGTGTATTTTGGAAAAGTAAGTGAGACACTATAGTGGTTAAATTAACACTGTCTTACTAACTATAAATGCCCTTTAATCTATCGGTTGAAGGGTATTTTTTTGGGATTAATTTGACTGTTGTATAATTCTATAAAGTATAAAGCTATTGAGAATCAAAAAAACCAGACCAATGTAGAGATGAAGTATAGATGTGATACAGTAGATGTGAATAACAAACAATAAAAAATACTACGTATTAGGAACTTCCTATGTCAAAGATACCTTCCTCAATTAATCCCGAATCCCTGACTTCGCAAGAACGCAAAGAGCTTAGTCAACCTGAGCAAAGCAATTTTATTGGACGTATGGATAAAGAAGTTTTTGATGATGAGCTGCGCCGCAGAATGCATCAAGATTTGATCGATGCTTATGATGAGGAGCTAGAAAACGAAATAGATGATTATATACGTGACTCTCGTTTTGATGGCTATCAAATGAGCGATCAAGAAAGACTCGATCGTCGTACTTATTTTCAAGAGTTGGTACGTCTACAACGCGAGCTAATTAAGCTACAAGATTGGGTGGTGGATCGAGGTGAGCGTATCGTAGTGATATTTGAAGGACGTGATTCAGCAGGTAAAGGTGGTGCGATCAAGCGGATTACTCAGCGCCTAAACCCACGCGTTTGTAGAGTTGCCGCATTGCCTGCCCCAACTGAGCGTGAGCAGACTCAATGGTATTTTCAACGCTATGTCGCACATTTACCAGCGGCAGGCGAGATTGTCTTATTTGATCGCAGTTGGTATAACCGCGTTGGTGTTGAGCGCGTCATGGGGTTTTGTACGGATACGCAATACGAAGAATTTTTTCAATCAGTGCCAGAGTTCGAGCGTATGTTGGTACGCTCCGGTATTCGCTTGGTCAAGTATTGGTTTTCAATCACTGATGATGAGCAACACTCGCGTTTTATGAGCCGTATCCATGATCCATTGAAGCAATGGAAATTATCGCCAATGGACTTGCAGTCGCGTCGGCGTTGGGAAGATTATACCAAAGCTAAAGAGACGATGTTTGAGCGTACTCATATCCCTGAAGCGCCCTGGTGGGTTGTTGAAGGCAATAATAAAAAACGCGCCCGTCTGAATTGTATCGCTCATCTACTCGAACAGATACCTTATGACGAAGTACCTCGTGAAGAGGTAGAACTACCTGAGCGTAAGCGCGATGATGAGTACTATCGTGAACCTATTCCACAAGATATGTACGTACCACCACGCTATTAGACTGTTATAACCCTTACGAATAATTTATAGTTTTATACAATCATTGTTTTACATCGTGTAGGTCGCTTGTTGGCTATCAATTTTACCTGCTAGTAAGCGCTCGACCTCATTTTTTATCTTTAACCCCGCCGCATCAGTACTCATTTGTACTGCAAAGCCTGCTGGACGGTTGGATTGTGCCTTTTGATTGATCCAAACCACTTTGCCATTCATCGGTAGCCGCTCGCTAGAGTTGGGCAAAGTAACCGCAATGAACACTTCATCGCCCAATTCTTGTATGTTGCTTGTAGGTACGAATAAAGCACCATTATCTACAAAGGATAAGTAGCTGGCGTACAAGGTGGCGATATCTTCAATCTGGCAGGTAAGAATCCCGCCGCGTCCTGGCATTGCCATAGTTAATTCCTTTTGTAGGATAAAGTGTTAATACCATAAGACCGTAATTTAACAGTCATAAAAGTGCTAAATCTTGCATCAGCTTATCATAGGCAAATTTTTCTTGCACATTTTGTTGTAGTGATACTTTTGTCTGTTGCAAATTAATAGTAATGGTCTCTAGCGCACTATTGGTAGGCTGATGTGATGCTAATGCTGCTAGTAGATCAACGTCTTGTTGACTACTATCAAGACCAAGGCAGAGACGACGGATATCAAGCAACATCAGCTCAGATAGCTTAATAAAGTCAGCAATACCCATCTGCGATTGCCAGTAGTCGCTGGCAGCTATACTACTACGCTTACCACTACGAAGAGCCTGCCACGTCAGTAACCAAATCGCGCGTTTACTATACCACGGCGCTTGAGCCAACTCTATCGCGGCTAATGGCGCTCCATTAGCGAGCTGTAGCAATTGTTCAATGTGGGTCGGACTTACGGCTTGACGATCAATCGTACTGCCAAGCTCATCGGTCACATAATTGCGCGCTACATAGGTTTCGATAGTTTGTAATGGTAACTGTTGTACCCGACTTTTAATCGTTGGCAGTAGCTGCGCTGGTGTGTCGCTAATAAGAAACAGATGCACTTTTGCTTGCGGCTCTTCTAGTGTCTTTAGCAGTGCATTAGCAGCGGCAATCGTCATTTGCTCAGCGTGATCTAATACGCAAATACGCATCCCTTGACCACCTTGGTAGATAAAGGGTTGTAGGGCACGAATATCATCTACTTTAATCGTCAGCGCCGCATTATTCACAGCTTTGGCAGACTTAGTATTGGCTTTTTTACCCGTAGAATTTGCGGTTTCGCGACTGTCTCTACTCTCAACGCTCATCGGCATACTGATCGCTGGTAACACTTGTAAGCTAGGATGAGTGCCTGATTTGAGCCATTGGCAACTGACGCAATGACCGCACGCACCCTCTAAATGCTGATCACGCTTGCGACACAATAACCATCCAACCAAACGCCACACAAACGCGCGCTTGCCCATCCCTTCCATTCCTGCAGCAAGCAGCGCATGAGGTAACGACTGAGATGAAGTCTGCACTCGACTTGTTAGCTGAGTCCATAACGGTTGCTGCCATGGCAATAGAGGCGCAAAATAAACACTTTCTGTTATGTCTGGCATATTACTCACGTCTGCTACTCCATAACCGAATGTATTATTTGACTGTTTTAAAATTAATTATGAAATAGCTATTTTTACTTAGGCTATTTGTTGCTGCGTAATACTCTTGAATTCATCTAAGCTCATAGCATTTAAGCGATCTAAATCTTCTTGGGTATCCACACCTGCTGGCAACTGTAACTGTGCAGCAGCAGTAGCAATATGACCGCCATTTTCTAAGACACGTAACTGCTCTAAACTTTCCATGGTTTCAAGCGGTGTTTGCGGCCAATGGATAAATCGTTGTAATAGGCTAACCCGATAGGCATATAGCCCTAAATGTCGATAGGCATTGTTTGGCGGTGAATCAATCTTGCCATTTGCATCTGCTAAACCCAGTTCACGGTCATAAGGAATCGGTGAACGACTGAAATACAGCGCACGCTGCTTGTTATCATAGGTGGCACTGATAACTTTGACTACCGATGGACGTACAAACGTCTGATAATCGTCAATAGGCTCGTACAAAGTTGCCATGACGCTATCACTATCTTGTATTAATAACGCCTTAACTTGCTCTAGTAATAATGGCGGCACCAATGGTTCATCACCTTGCATATTAACGACGATATCATTGTCAGCCCAGCCTTTAATAGCGGCAACCTCTGCCAAACGATCCGTACCTGATGCATGATCAGCACGCGTCATTACGACCTCGTAACCGGCATCAATACAAACCTTAGCAATACGCTCATCATCAGTTGCGATACACATATCATCGGCAAAATGAGCCGCTCGCGCCTTTTCAGCTACCCATAGTATCATCGGCTTACCGTGAATACTTAATAACGGCTTGCCGGGTAAGCGCGTACTTTTAAAGCGTGCGGGAATGACAATATGAATTTTGGCAGGTATTAAGGTAGCTGACATAGCTGATTCCTATAATGAATACAACATAGGCTTAAAAAAGAAAATAATAAAAACAGGCTGATTTTAATTAGGGCGCGATAACCTCACTACCCCTATTATCATTAGTAATGTGAATATTAAATTTGACCAACTGCTGTTCCAGTTTATCATAGCAAGTATCGGACAATACTGCCGTCACAGGTAATACCCATAGCCTAGATGCCAGCTCATAATAATCCACTTTGAGCGTCTTATTAGCCTCTTCTTGCAATAGCAATACCCGAATTTTTATCGCATCTTTACTAGTCACAATGATAGGATATTGCTCATATTGCAGTAATTCATCTACACTAAAATCATAATGATCAGGATAAGGATGTGCTATGACTTCAAATCCAAGTGCACTTACTGTTGCAAAAAATCGCTGTGGGTAGCCAATACCACTTACTGCATGTACCTTATGACCTGATAATGGTATCTCGCTATACATTTGAGAGCCAGCTACTGAAGGTTGCCATAAAAGTTGTAAGCTATCTGGTTGCAATTGCATCGTCAAACGCTCAGCAATCTGTTGATGATTATCAAATGATAACAATTCATTGGGTTTTTCATGATGGATAACAGTGGCTTCTTTTAATCGCACCATTGGCTCTCGTAAAAATCCTGTTGGCAGTAGCTGCTGGCTGCCAAAGCCCCGCGCCACATCGACGACAATCCATTCAATATCGCGCTGTAGTGCATAATGTTGCAAGCCATCATCAGCAATAATAAGTTGTAGCTCGGGGCGTGCCTCTAGCAACATGTCGATAGCTTGCGCCCGATTAGGACAAACGGACATGGCCACACCCGTCATACTGACAATTAAGCAAGGCTCATCGCCAACTTCGCTAGGTAAGCTTAACTCAGTTACTACTGCTGGCATCTTGCTACTATCGCCACCGTAACCCCGACTAATGACCCCGACTTGCACGCCACGTTGCTGTAAATAATGGACTAAGGCAATGATTAATGGCGTTTTACCACTGCCACCAACCGTGATATTACCGATTACCATTACTGGAATAGACGCACGATAACTGGCAAATAAACCAGTTTTATAGGCTTGACGACGCAAAATAGTAAGTAGACCATACAACCAACTGATGGGCAGCAGAAGCCATAGCCATAGCGCTCGGCGCTGCCACGCCCGAGTAATTGCTGTCTCTATACTCATAAGTAAAGATTTATCCTACTTGTCTAATGTTGCTTATTTGAGAGCCGTTGCTTGGTTTGTTATTAATCAATACTATTCTACGGCTATTCAAAATCGCGCTCATACATCTGTGCATAGTGACCTTGCTTTTGCATTAATTCGCTATGAGTGCCGAGCTCTACAATTTGACCAGCATCCATTACGGCAATACGGTCGGCAGATTCGATGGTCGTCAAGCGGTGAGCAATTACTAGCGTCGTGCGATTTTTCATCACATTGTCTAGTGCTTGTTGAATATAGTACTCTGACTCATTATCAAGGGCACTGGTCGCTTCATCTAAGATTAGAATTGGTGCATCCTTTAATAGCGCACGTGCAATCGATAAGCGCTGACGTTGACCACCAGACAACTGCAACCCTTCAGCACCAATTTCGCTTTGATAGCCCTTTGGCATATTCATAATAAAATCGTGAGCAAAAGCATCTTTAGCAGCACGTTCGACCTCAGCTTGCGATTTACTGGCCAAACTGCCATAAGCAATATTGTTAAATATGGTGGTATTAAAGAGTACAATTTGCTGGTTAACCATTGCAATTTGTGCACGCAAACTCTCTAGAGTGATGTCTTCAATAGGTAGCCCATCCATAGTGATCTGACCTGATGAAGTAGTCAGCGTACGCGTTAGTAAATTCACCAGTGACGACTTACCTGCGCCGCTACGTCCAACTAGTGCGACTGTCTCGCCAGAACGTATATCTAAGCTAAAATCTCGTAGCGCTACCGTCGAATCTGGATAGACCAAGCTCACGTTATCCAAACGCATTGCGCCCGATAAGGCTGGATTCAGCACCCCGCTATCTTGTTCTTCAGGCTCATCTAAGAGGGCAAATATTGACTCACCAGCCGCGATACCTTTTTGCAATTTTTGGTTGACATCGGTAAGTGAACGTACAGGTTTGCTAAGTAGTCCAGCTGCGGCAATGTAGGAGATAAACTCACCCGCTGAGATATTATTAATGACGGAAGGGCGCAGAGCCAACCATACCACCACTGACATCGCCATCGCCATTAACAGCTGTACCGCTGGAGTGTTGATGCTGTTGGTAACGACCACCTTCATACCTTTGCGCAGGTTTTTGAGTGAAGCGGCATTAAAGCGTCTTGACTCGTATGGCTGCCCGCCATAATTCTTAACGACTTGATAACCACCGATCACTTCATTCGTAATATGGCTGACATCGCCCATCGTTTCTTGGATACTTTTTGACAGTCTAAGGTAACGCTTAGAGGCATAACGAATTAAGAATAATATAGGCGGTAATACCAAAAACAAAATCAACGTTAAGCGCCAGTTGCTGTATAGTAAAAAGCCCACCAAGCCCACCACTGTTAGGCCATCACGTAGCAATGTCTTCATTGATTCAGTACTAGCAGCAGTGACTTGCTCAACATCAAAAATTAACTTAGAAGAAATAATACCTGCCGGGTTTGCTAAAAAGAAAGCGCTCGGTAAACGCAGCAATTTATTAAAAACCTCTATTCGCAGTTGGTAGACCAAATTTCGTGATACCAACGCAGAATAATAATTACCTAAAAAGCTACCCACGCCACGCACGAAGAATAACGCAATAATCAGAGCAGGAAACAGGTTTTGTCTACTTTGATCATTATTGTTAATAGCATCAGTGATGTATTGTAATAATTTAGCCGTCCAAACTTCAGTTCCAGCATTAATGGCAAAGCCTAAAACCGTTAATGACAGTGCCCACCAATAGGGTTTTAAATATCTTAATAAACGCAGTAAAGTCTGAAGCTTAGGCGGTTTTGATACCGTCTTAGCAGTCGCTTTATTGGCGTTTGATTGTAAAGACTGGCTCATAAAAGCCTCAGATTAGATATATAGTGGGTTTGATGAGCACATAGTATGACTGCTGAGATAAGACACCTATAATAATTATATATAGTCGATATATTTCAAAAGTGTTATAGCACTACTGGAGTGAATTTTGCGCAGCCTCTGTCAGCGTAGACACAGCAAGCAAGTAAAATTTATACCAGTAGTGCGTTTAATAGAGTCATAACTGTTTTGTTTTTAACTGACTATAGCGCAACTAGAAACAGCAAAACGACTACTGTCCATTATTGTGGTAGCGACTGTCCAAGTGGCATCACCGTACTAATATTTAAGTTTAAGAAGCCAAGTTTGCCAGCAATATCCATGACACGTACGACGGATTGATGAGTCGCATTGGCATCAGCAGCAATGACAAACAACATATCACGATTACTGCCCGCCTCTTGTTGCAACATGCTAGTCAATTCAGCTTCACTACTGCTAGCAAGACTGATGCCATTCACAAGATAGCTACCATCTTCTTGAACAGCCACTTCAATACTATCTAGTTGTTCAGTGAGCGCTACACCTTCTGCTTCAGGCAGGATAATGTTTAAGCGACTAAAATGATTGAATGACGTTGCCAACAGTAAAAATATAATCAAAAATAGTAAACAGTCAATCATAGGTGTTAGATTAATCTCAAGCGGCTCAACGGTAGGCTTTCTAAAACGCATGGTAATTTCTCTAATAACCTAATGTTGTCAGATAAAAACTCTAGTATTGTTTTTCTATACTATGAGAGCTTTGAAATAATCAATAATATAACGACGCTAAAATAGTATTAATCCTAAAAATTAGCGGCCTTATTTTTACTTATTAATGGCGAGTTATCGTCAGTATCAAAACCTAGCACATCAGTCAAACGCTCACCGTCAGTATCCGTCTCTACAGATAAATCAGCAGATGGTGGATGGGCATCCGCTAATAATTGATAATCATAGAGTTCTTGAATCATAAGTCCCGCTTCAGTTTCGAATCGCGCATTAACATCGACCACTCGGCGTTGAAAATAACGATACGCCACTAAGGCTGGTATCGCCACAATCATGCCAGCTGCAGTAGTAATCAGCGCTTGTGATACCCCAGCAGCCAATAGCGTTGGATCCTGCATCGCGCCATCCGTAATGGCTAAAAAGGAAGATATAATACCCAATACTGTCCCAAGTAGACCTAGAAGTGGTGAAATCGCCCCTATCGTGCCGAGCATATTTATATTTTTTTCTAACCGATGTACCTGTACGCTCGCACGATTCTGCATATGCATGGTCATGGAATCTAAGCCGTATTGACGATAAAGTAGGCCAGTTGCTAAAATATCGCCCAACGGTGTTTTGTCTTTAACGTTCATCAGCTGCGTGCGACCAATATCGCCATTTTCACGCAGACGTGTGATCAACTGCTCACGCAATCGACTGGGTACGATTTTTTCGAACTGCAAAGTGCTACTACGCTCAATAATGATGATAAGTGCCACTATCGAACAGACGACAATAGGCGTCATTAACCAACCGCCAGCTTTTATCAATTCCCACATACTAATTCTCTTGATTATTGAGCAAACTACTTAAGAGGCTGATAGCTCTCATTCAACACTAATCATTGCAACAATACTAACTCTGTGCTTCTAAATGTTTTATTAGTGCTGCAAATTCGTGTTGGTTGTGAAAGAATATCTCCACACTACCCTGACCATCTTTTTTGTGCTTGAGCTTCACTTCTGCTCCTAGCACATCAGTGAGACGCTGGGTTAAACGTTCAGCATCACGAGAGTGTTCTTGGTCAGTACGGCTGGCTTTGGGCGCAGGTT
>JBBSUA010000047.1:0-9725 GCA_038235315.1 Pseudomonadales bacterium
GATGGTGGTATCGTATTCCTAGAAGATGTCGGCGAGCAGTCCTATCGTATTGAACGCATGCTTTATGATTTGTATCTGGCAGGAGTGTTCAAAAATCAGCAAGCGATTGTCTTTGGTGCATTAACAGGAACGGGCGAGGATAGCTATGACGCGCGTTATGATGTCTCGGTAGTCATTCGTCAATTGCATGAGCTGACAGGTTTGCCGATCTACAGTGGATTAAGCTTTGGTCATATTAGCCAAAAATCTAGCTTTCCGTTGGGAGCAACTTGTGAGATCAAGACTAGTACAACTGGCGGGTATCAATTAAGATTTGCAGATTA
This sequence comes from Pseudomonadales bacterium, assembly GCA_038235315.1. Lineage (GTDB taxonomy): Bacteria > Pseudomonadota > Gammaproteobacteria > Pseudomonadales > Moraxellaceae > Psychrobacter. The sequence goes on from JBBSUA010000047.1 coordinate 324, forward strand.
TCCGACTATTAAAGCGGATGCTATTAGCGTTGAAGGGTTGTGGCAGGCAGTTTAGGTAGCGCTATGATGACGAAAAAGTGTTTCATTGGTTTTAAAAAGCGACAAATTAGGGTACAGCTCAATCATAAAACAGTCTTGGTTTGACATACTTTGAGCACAAAAGTTTTTTTAGGGAAAAATAGTAATTATGCAAATATTGAAAAAGTCTTTAAGTCTTAAGATAGTAATTTTAGCCTTGTCATTAGGGTTATCTATGTCAGCTGGGGCGGTAAATTTTACAATTGCAAAAATATTATTGAACAAAGGAGTGGCTACTACTCAAGCCACTCTTGGCTATATGTATCGTACTGGTGATGGTATCAGCCAAGATGATGTTAAAGCATTTGAATGGACTAGAAACGCGGCTGAACGAGGGCATGCTTTATCTCAATATAGGCTGGCAGAAATGTATGGTAACGGTACAGGCGTACGTCAAAATTATGCCAAGGCTATAGAGTGGTACGAAAGAGCCGCTAATCAAGGCAATGCTGAAATTCAATACAACCTTGGAACTCTTTATCAGAATGGCGAAGGTATTCCTCAAGATTATAATAAAGCAGTCGAGTGGTATCAAAAATCAGCTGATAAAGGTTTTGCATTGGCGCAGTATAATCTCGCTGCAATGTACTATGAGGGCCTAGGCGTGAGTCAAGATTATGCAGAGACACTCAAATGGTTAAGAAAAGCTGCTGCTCAAGGATATGCTAATGCTCAAAACAATATCGGTGACATGTATGAAACTGGAAAAGGGGTTGAGCTCGATAATATAAAAGCAGCCGAATGGTATCTAAAAGCAGCAAATCAAGGAGTAGCTGAAGCGCAAAATAGTCTTGGTTTGATGTACTTTGAGGGCAGAGGAGTGGAGCAAGACAACGTTAAGTCACAAGAGTGGTATCGCAAATCTTGTGACAATGGATTTCAGCCTAGCTGTGATGAGTTATAAGCAGTTAAAAAATATATCAATGATCATGTTAATAACGAAGCCTTTAGCAAAGCCTTCTGCTAGGAATAACGAAGTCGAACAGCAAGCGACAATAAACTATCTCAGTAGTTGATCGTTACATTGCCTATTTTATTATAAAACAGGCAATGTGATCTGTACGATTAGCCCTTTAATACCCTCTTTACGATTATGTACCTGAATCTGTCCTTTGTGAGCCAGTATCACAGCATGAACAATTGCGAGACCTAAACCATAACCACCTGTCTTACGATTTCGAGCGGAATCAAGCCGAACGAAGGGTTGGAACATACGTTCTAGGTCTTCATCAGCAACGCCACCACCTTCATCAGTGATACTAATCTGAATAGCCTCAATCCCACTTTCAATCTCACTCTCAAAGCCATCTTTAACTTTTAAGACCTCAGCGCTGACTGTAGACTCAGGTAGCGTATGCATGAACGCATTACGAATGACATTTTCAAGCGCACTATGTAGTTGATCTTGATTGCCAAGTAATGACCAATAATCACTTGTGGTCGTCACTGAGATTTGTCTATTCTCAATAAGCTGCCATTCTACATTCTTGTTCTGGAACTCAAAGCAAACATCTTGCCCAATATCATTAAGAAGGTCGATCATGTTGACCGTCTCTTGCCCTGTTTCGATACCATTGTTATTAATAGCATATTGCTGCATTTGTAGTGATTGAATCCGAATAATCTGTTCAATCAGCTCGTTCATGCGCGCTGATTCTTTATCAATACGATCAAGATAACGACTGGCAGTAGGTGCAAAATCTCGAGTAAGCTCAGTGGCTACCTCTAGTCGTGCAAGGGGAGATCGTAGCTCGTGAGAGATATCACTCAGCATCTGCTTGCGGGCAAGTTCGCTTGCTGCCAAGCGAGTTGCGAGTTGCGCCACGTCTTTAGCCAATGAGCCTAACTCATCGGAACCTAGTTCCACAAGATTGGACGGCGTCTGATAATCGCCAACTAACAAACGGTGTACGGTCTGCTGTACCCGTTGAATACGTTTAGTCATCGTGCGACTGAGCCAATAACAGACCAATACACTAAATAGAATGATAAGCAGCAAGCGTACGGGAAAATTGCCCCGTTGCAACGCAATAACTTCCCTAAAAGGCAGTTGTGGGCGTAATTGTAAAACCATAGTCTGCCCATCGGGTAAATCAACGCTAATATCTGCCAGTTCAGGACGATCATCAATGCCTGCTGTCATTTTATGTCGAGGGCTAGGATCTATGAAGTCATTGAACGTAAATGGTGTCATGCTCAAATCATCTTCTTTAGAGGTATTATCGTAATTAGAAGATTTTACTGGATTGGCGCTTAATGATTCAGTATCTATTGAACGTGAAGCTTGATAATTATTAGTCTTAATACTATCAGGATTTTTTTTTCTATTTTGATAACGTGGGAAGACAAGATTGCCTTGTTCGTTATAAATTCTCATCTGGTTCATTAACCGACGATTCTGACGATACATTCGCCTGACTGTCTCTATATCACCTTGATTTAATAACACTATGACTTGTTGACGCTTTATCAATAGGGATTCGATCTGAATCTCCATACGCGTAGACAGCTCTTTTTCATTGAGCCAACGTTCGACAGTGATGGAGAGGGTAGAGGTGATAACAATCATCGCCAACAAGCTCAAAAATAGCCGCCAGAATAAAGGTAAGTGTATTTTATTAAGAGGTCTTTTAGGAGTAGTATTCATTAGAGTACCAGCTGATACCCTTTGCCACGAATGGCTTTGATGGGTTCATTATGAAAAGGCTGTAGTTTTTTTCTTAGACGTGAGACATGTACGTCTAAGCTACGATCAAAAGGTTGTAGCTCGCGCTGCAAGACATGTTGCGACAGCCACTCTTTACTCACAACCTCGCCTTTGTGTCGCAAAAGTGCGACTAACAGATCAAACTCAGTGCCCGTTACCTGCAACGCTATACCATCTATTTGACAAATTCTTTGAGTCTGGTCAAGCTGTAATCGACTCTCTGGTAAGAGACTATGCTCTGAGAGAGCGGATGTCGTTCGTTTGATTACTGCATTGATACGTGCCAATAATTCCCGAGGATTACAAGGCTTAGTGATATAGTCATCTGCACCAAGCTCAAGCCCAATGATACGGTCAATCTCCTCGCCTTTAGCCGTTAACATAATAACAGGAATCGAGCTGATAGTAGGTAATTGGCGTAATACACTCAACCCATCAATTTTGGGCATCATAATATCGAGTACCAATAAATCATAGGTCGACTGCTTCAAGCGTTGAATGACAGCTTCTCCATCATGAACACATTCGCATTCAATACCATGATTGGTCAAATACTCATCAAGTAGCTGAGTGAGCTCTTCATCATCATCACCTAACAAAATAGTCGGCATCTTAAATCCTATGTTTTATTGTGGCTTGAGCTGCCTTATAAATAATCCCTAGAGCAATACTCATTATCATTCATCATAGTAACGAGTGCGCCGTAAGCCTACAAGGTTTGAGAGCCATTAAGCTGCAAACGTTACCTTTCTTAAAGTTTCATAAACGTTCGTAACGTGAATTCGCCTTATTATAGATTCTGTTACTAGCGTGATGTCATAAGATATTGCGTCACGCTTAATTCAATCTATTAACCAGTAGTCTTATCTAGATTATTAATGATATTCAATTGACAGATTAAGGATATGATAATGAAAAAAACATTGATGAATACAGCAGTTATAGCATCAAGCTTGTTTATACTAAGTGCTTGCGCAAACGTAGGCGCAGCGACAGATACCTCAGCATACTCTAGCGCTAAGCAAAGCCAAACCATGCAGAAACATCATAAAGGCGCGGGCAAAGGACCATTATCTCAGTTGGATTTGACGGCGACGCAACAAGCGCAGATAAAAGCGATCATGCAAGAGAATCGCGGTGCGAGAGAGGCAACACGTGCCAACTATAAAGCTGAACGGTTGCAGCTGCAACAACAGATACAGACATTAACGGCTAGCAGCACTTTGAATAGCAGCGCTGTAAACCAACTGGCGGAACAGCAAGCCGCGAAATCTAAGCAGCAATTTATTGATCGTATACAAACCCAACACGCAATCTCTAAGATATTAACGCCCGAACAGCGTCAAAAACTGGTGCAATTAAAAGCTGAAAGAAAACAAAAAGGTAAGTACTATTCAAAAAGAAAGCCTTAGTTTGCTATTTATGACATGACTACCTTATGACGTGATTAGCTAATAAATAAGCATACCCTAATAATCTGTATCACTAACAACGCCTCACTCATCAGTGGGGCGTTGTTTTGTCTAACTGATATTCGCTTTAATGTCATTATCTTATAAAGTGAGCAACCATCCCGCTGCCCCGCAACTGATAACTACCAGCCAAGGTGGGAGTTTCCAGAACATCAATGCTACCAATGCTATGAGCGCCAAACCAAAATCTTTTGCCTCAACAATAGCGCTAGTCCACACGGGCTGATAAAGAGCTGCGAGTAGTAAGCCGACCACAGCGGCGTTGATACCAGAGAGAGCTGCTCGCGTCCGCAAGTTTTGGCGTAGACTCTCCCAAAATGGCAGCGCACCCATGACCAATAAAAATGAAGGGGCAAAGATGGCGAGCAAGCAAATCATACCTCCCAACCAGCCGCTAGGCGACTGAGTCATAGAACCGCCAAGGAATGCAGAAAAAGTAAATAGTGGACCGGGAACGGCTTGCGCCGCACCATAACCTGCCAAAAAAGTATCATTACTGATCCAACCAGCAGGAACAACCTCAGCTTGTAATAAGGGAAGCACCACGTGCCCACCACCAAATACTAGCGACCCTGCACGAAAAAACGTATCTATCATAGAGAGTATTTGGTTGGGATACCATGATGCCAAAAGCGGCAAACCGATTAGTAATGAAAAAAATACAGCCAACCAACCAAAACCAACTCGCCGTCCAATCGTGATGGGTAGCGGATCATGAACCATTGTTTTTTCAGGTTTGAATAGGGTAAGACCTATAAGAGCTGCAATCGCAATAACACTGACTTGACCCAAGGCAGAGGGCACAAGAAGCACAAAACAGGCAGCCAAAGCCATAATTGATACGCGTGCGACATCCGTGCAGAGATTTTTACCCATACCCCAAACAGCTTGTGCGACTACAGCCACTGCAGCAACCTTCAAGCCATGCAATACACCTGCTGGAATAATCTCTCCATAATTGGTAATACCTATGGCAAATAATATGAGGGCGATAGCAGATGGTAGAGTGAAACCTGCCCATGCGGCTAGTGCGCCAGTATAGCCTGCTCGTGACAGACCAATAGCAATTCCAACTTGGCTACTGGCAGGTCCCGGTAAGAACTGACAAAGTGCGACCAAATCTGCGTAGCTATTTTCAGTTAACCACTTTCGACGCATGACGAATTCAGCGTGGAAATAGCCTAAATGAGCCACAGGCCCCCCAAATGAGGTTAAACCTAATCTGAGAAAAATGATAAAAACTGTCCATGCTGATCTGCTTTTAATGTTAGGGCTATCATACTTTGTCATTGTTGATTCTTCTCAATTATGCTATTGATGCCATAGTCTTATAGACTCAATCTGTTGATTCAAATAGCTTTGAAATTAAGATAAGTATGGCTTGGCAAAACTATTTTCAATACAATAATTTAAATAGTGCGTACTATACTATTTATACTAAAAATGATGAGCGAAACATTGTAATATACTAACCTGAGAGTCTCTACATGTTAGGGAAAATGCACAGTAATATATTTATATCCAAGGAAGGATACTGCCATGAAAAAAAAACCGATGTTTCTTTGTAGAATATTAACTTTAAGCTTATCTCTAGGATTAACAATTCCAGCAGTCGCAGCAGATTTTTCAACAACAAAAGTACAAGCTGAACAAGGTGACGCTGAGGCTCAATACAATCTTGGTGTTAAGTACGATAAAGGTAGAGGCGTTCGCCAAGACCATGCAAAAGCAGTCGAGTGGTACAAAAAATCGGCGAATCAAGGAATGTTAGAAGCGCAATATAATCTTGGCGTTTCGTACGCAACTGGTGAAGGTATTCGTCAGGATTATAGCAAGGCATTTGAGTGGTATCAAAAAGCCGCCAATCAAGGCGATGCAGACGCTCAATATGGTCTGGGAAACTTATACAGCAATGGTAACGGTGTTCGTCAAGATTATACCAAGGCTTTTGTATGGTATCGAAGGGCAGCAGTCCAAGACCACGCCAATGGTCAATACGCGCTTGGATGGATGTACGATAACGGCAATAGTATCCGCCAAAGCGATACACTAGCAAAACGGTGGTACCAAGCGGCATGCGATAATGGTAATGAGGATGGCTGTGAATAAGCTATCAATCAAACCTATAGGCTAGCAATTTTAATTTTAAAGATATCATTAGACTAAGACTAAAAATAAGGTAACCCTCATAAAGAAAAACTAATCGGCATAACAACAAGGCATTTTTTTCCACTGACCATTAACTCGCTCAAGTAAGGCATCTTTATTTAAATGTAGCTGTTTTTTGTGCGGATAACGACTAGGATAGCCAGATATTGCCTCCAAAGTTTTATTACGCACAAACTTTTTGCTTTTGGGATCATAGAGCCAGTACATATAGTCGTCGTCGCTGACATCATCACCCAATTGCAGCACTAAATCAAAATATCCATCGTAATTCATATCAGCATAATGAGTACTATAAGCCTGCGCTTTAAAGCCAGTTAATTGCTGCACGACCGCTTTAGTATCTTTATTAATGACGTCCACTCGAGTGATTGTAGAACGATGCCAGTCTGAGTCTTCAAAGCCGTAGTACTTGAAATCGTATTGCGGGTAGGTTTTGATAGGAATAGCTGGGGTAAAGATAGTTTTGCGCATGCTAGCTTTGCCCTCTGGATAATGAGTGACTGTACTCGTTAAAATATTAGTACGCTGATTTAACGTACCAGTAATAGCATATTCGGGCGGTGCTTCTAAGCCAACCTCTGGATCATAGGATTTTAGCTTAAAATCCAAGCCTTTTTGAAAGCCCTCGATGGACACCCCGCCACGTTTTTTTAGATAAAACAAAGTCCCATGCGGATTCCAAACTGCTGAGTATAGCGTCAATAAAAACTGTCCATCATCGGAGCGCCAATCGCGCTGCACATTGGTAGTCACGCCAGTAATTTGCTTGATAGAGGCTGGGGTAGTGGATTTACTGGTTGCCACAGTTTTTATAGGGGTCGCTGCTTGTGCTTGCCCTACAGTACTCGCGAGCATACCTATTAAAATTATGCTGCTCAAATATTTTTTTGAGATATTGATTTTCTTATAGTGATTGTCTTGGTGCTTTGATCGAAAACCTAGCATGTCTTATCTCCTTATACTGTGCTCACATTCCTTGTGCGCACTTTTATTTTCATCTTCAAAATCCTGATTATTTTGATTATAGGCTTGTTTGCGAGTCGTAAGCGAGTATTTGTTCTTAATGGTTTTAGACCATTATTGATAAAAATATAGCGTTGCTCTATCTGATCGAATGCGACAGTAAAGTCAATTTGATATATTAAAATAGAGACATAAAAAAACACCGCAAATCATGAAGATTTACGGTGTTTTTAGTACTGCTATATGGTACCCGGAGCCGGACTTGAACCGGCACGCTATTGCTAGCGAGGGATTTTAAATCCCTTGTGTCTACCAATTTCACCACCCGGGCAAAACTTGTTTTATCTATTAGGTAAACAGCTGATAGACTGTCTGGTTACTAGATAAGTGCTGGCTATTATAAGCATTTAAATTAATAAAGCAAGCTAAAATTAACGTAAATTTTATAAAAACTAGCTAAATAATTGGAGGCTGGAGTCGGAATCGAACCGACGATCAAGGAGTTGCAGTCCAGTGCATTACCACTTTGCTATCCAGCCAATCAAGGTGGACTATATTAGCAAAAATATTATAAATTACAAGACATTTCTTAGGTAAACTTGCTTTATTTAGTCTCGCTGGCATCTCAATACGTCTGTTGATACTTAAAAATTTGCTGACTACAACTGTGTCGATGTCATTAATCAAAACGGCATCACTAAAATTCTACTTAGAGACACTGTTAGGATCTTATCTAAAAGCGCTAAATAATGTCTTTATTGTTACGACGAGCGTTTTTTATATCGCGATAGGTTGCAGTGCAAATCAATATGAGCACTCCAAGTGTAATGACAGGCCAAATCAAAATATAAAACCCATAGACATAAACGTTGTCCATAATAATAGCTCCTTAAGCTTTAGGTGACGATTGCATTTTTGGTTTTTTATCGTAGTCGCCGACGCGCTGTTTTATTAACTCAAAATCGAAGTGCTCATCACTCATGAGGCTAATGACAATACAGACTACGGTACTGACACCATAGGCAGTCAGCGAGGCAACCAACACCATATATTGACGTAAAAATCCCGTAGCAAATATGAGCAGTAGTATCAGGGCAATAGCCGCCGCGAGTAATCCTATTTTGCGACCTAAGAAGCCAAAGACCATAAGTCCTATGACGACTGCGCCGCCCACACTTGCCATGATCTCAAAGAATAGAGCAGTGATACCCGTAATAGGAATAAGCTCAAAGCGGGCGATACAAAAGAATAATAGCCCGACAATTACCGCTGCGGTAAAGGCGGTATTGGTCACCCGATTCCAGTACACACTGGCAATCACTGGAAAGACGATTGCGCCCCATAGTGCGCCTACGAATACTAGCATTACCAAGATATCTAGCTTAAAGCTGGCAAAAACAAGACCAGCTGCGGTTGCGACAATCATCGTGCCACGACCAACGAGCATCATAGTTTTTGGTTTTACAATTCCTTTTTTGGCGATATTTTTGGCATAAACATCAGCCATCATAATAGTCGATAGCGCTGATAAATCTGAGTCAGCAGTTGACGATAGTGAACCAATGACCAGAATAAAAAATAGCGCAATAAATACCGGATGCAAATAAGTACTGACCATCTGTGGAATCAGATTGTTCATATTGCCATCGAGCGGCTCTACACCGATGGTTACTGCCATCAGACCAATCATTCCCAAGCCGATGACGATACCGGCATAGCCGACAGTTGCTGTGATAAAGGTGGCTTTAATTTTGGTTTTATCAATAGCAAAAAGCCGCTGAGTAATGGTTTGATTACCGATAGCATAAGCCAACACCGCGACAAAAAACGGCGCGCCTTGCTGAAAAAATGCCTCAGAGGAAAAGAAGTCTTGCTGCTCTAAGGTTAGGTTCGACAGTCCACTAACCATGACCGAAGGACCACCCATCGCAAATAGCACAGCTGGGATAATCACCACGCCAATCGCCATCAAGGCGACTAATTGGGCAAAGTCAGTAAATACTGAGGCGCGAA
>JBBSUA010000048.1:0-9697 GCA_038235315.1 Pseudomonadales bacterium
CAATCAGCTGGGATAGAGATCATTTGACCTAAGCCACCATCCGTATTCATCCCTAAGTCATAGCCAAAGACCACGACCTCTTCACCTTCTTTAAAAGTGCCAGACTTATCACTAATGACGACGCCTGCTGCATCGATACCTGGCGTATGCGGGAATTTTTTGCTAATCATTTTATTACCCGCCGCTGACATCGCATCTTTATAATTTAATGATGAATAATGCACTTCGACCAACAAGTCATTTTCAGGTAAATCGCTGAGGTTGCGCTCGCGAATATTTTGGCTAAAAGTGCCGTCGGTATTTTCCTCGACGACCAATGCTTTAAAGGTTTTATTATTAGACATTATGCTATTCCTCGTTAGATTTTTTTGTAGTTAATAACCGCTTACTCGTCTTATTAAAGTAAAAAAGCTCATGAAATCATGAGCTTTTTTATTCAATTTCGATAAATTAAGGCTTTAAAAGCACCTTACCTGTCTTACTCGACTGCAATTTTCCATCGACAGCTTTAGTAATATCAGCTAAATCAAAAGTGGCTTCAACAGGCAGTTGTAACTTACCATCAACCGCGCGTTCAATCAGCTCATCAACCAAGCGTTGCTTATTCTCTACGCTCATCTCTTGGCTAAGCTTACTACCCCAAAAGCCTTTTAGCGTCGCTTGCTTAAAGATAATATCGGTAGGATTAAGTACCATCGGCTTACCTGACATCGCGCCAAATACGGCAAAGGTGCCGCCATGACCGAGTAGTGATAACAAGTCACCGCTGTCTTCACCACCGACAGAATCAACCGCTGCGCTTATTTTGTCATCACCAATAATCGATTTGACTTGATCTTTCCAATCATCATCATCGGTATTAATATTGTTTTTAGCGCCGATAGCTTCTAACTCTTTTACAGCGTCTGTACTGCGTACTACGTTGATAGTCTTTACGCCACGTGCCGCTGCTAGCATAGCGAGGGATTTACCGACCGCACCATTGGCAGCGTTATGGATAACCCATTGACCGCTCTCTACTTCTAGGAATTCAAGCAACATTAACGCGCTAAGTGGCATAGCGACTAATTGTGCTGCCATTTCATCGTCTAAACTGTCTGGTACAGGAAATACCATATCTTCTTGCGCGACAAAGTACTCTGCCCACGTCGATTTGACACTGGCAGCGGCAATTCGTTGTCCGACTTTTAAATCCTTTACATCGCTACCCACTGCATCGATAACGCCAACCGCCTCAGAACCAGCGATAGCAGGCATTTCGGGTTTATAGCCATACATCCCGCGAATGGTTAGCAAGTCGTGATTATGAATAGAGGCTAGGATGGTTTTGACTCGAACCTCGGTAGCTTTGGGTTCTGGGATGGGGCTGTCGCCTAAGCTGAGGACTTCAACAGGTTTGCCAAAATGGTCATAAATTGCGCTACGCATAGTAAATTCCTTAGTTTATTTATTTTTTGAGGTCTTAACAACGATCAACCATAACAACTCACCCTCATCTAGCGCAATATCACTTTGGTTAATGAACGTTGTTGCTTATAGGTTTTTGCAGACATAGTTGACTCTAAATAAAACAGAGACGCTATAATATGACGCGGAACGGGTATAAATTTTTTTGGCTTGCTGTAGCTAGCAAACAGAGGCTGCAAAAAATGTATACCAGTCCCGCTATATCGTTTTTATATTGAACTTATCGTATTCAGTTGCTACTTTCACATACCACTCTCTTGGCGACCCATATTTTCTAAGCCTTCTGAGCCTTCATTATTTACGCCTTTGATTACTTCAAATTTCTCATCGACCATATTAGTCAGTAGTGGCTCGCCTTTATCATTAACCCGAAACAAACCATATTCTGCCGCTTCAAATGATTGAGCATGACCTTCTTGGAAGAAGAATGCATTAGTCGCAAGCTTCATTGAGCCATTACGAATACGATAAAAGATAGCCCTCTCATTAGCCGATAAATTATCCTTTGCGTTGCTATCGCTTAAACGCATAAACCGTCCAACGTTATGCTTATCTAAACGCACAATGACATAGCCTTCAGCGGTTTCGAGACGGTGATCCTCTTCCGGCAAACGGTCATATAGTGTATCCAATACTTGCTGTTCAAGCGCATAACTGAGCGTCATATAATCGCCCTGCATAAAGCCACGCGGATCAACAGGGGCGAGCGCCAACAGTACCGTTTCACCTGTAGCGAGATGGGTCTCGTATTTTGCGACATTGACGGTCATAATTATTATGACAAGCAGTAGCCCTAATATCGCAACGCCAATTGTGACAGCGCGCTTTTGCCACCACCGTCGCGATGATAGTGAAGATTTTTCTATTATTAAATTATCATTTAAGTGACTCATAATAGGCGCTCCTTCTGCTCATTACTGTTGATATGTTTTGTATGGTCAACAGTGTAATGTCTGACCAGTAGCCAACGCAGCAGCAGTATAGTAGAGCCAATAATCAGCATAGATATCGACTTGATAAGCAAGGATGTATCAAGCTGATAGTAATACCAGAAGATATAGCTGACTAACGCGATGATGCCCAGCGCTAATAACACTCGTTGGCTATTGGTAGTCGCGACGATGATGATTAAGCTGGTTGCTAGCAGCCCTGAAACGTAGACCGACATCATGCCCAAAATGAGGATGGCGCAGACGACTATCAAACCTGTCGCTGATGGTATATTGACCTGATAGCGTTTTAGTATCAGATAAGCGGCATAAAGACTGGCGAGGATGAGTAACCCTTGTGCTAAAAAGTAGTTATAAACGAAGTCTGCACTGTCATTAAAAGCTTCATCAACGCTATTATCAACGAAAGCATTGCCGTATTCAGCCGCGATAAAATAGACCGAAACTGCCAATAGCATGACAGCACTAGCATAAGCGATAGCGCCGAGGACATTGGCAAAACTGACTCGCCATTTAATAGCCATACGCTGTAGTAGCTCGTAGCGTTGCAAATTAGTGACTATAGCTATCAAGGCTAATAACCCTAAGCTCAGTTCAGGTAGATGATAATAGTTCAGTAAATAAACCATGCAGCCCAAGGTTATCATGGCACTTAACAGTCGATAAACACGGTTGGACATGACAAGAGTCATAAAGCCTTGTAGCAATAAGAACAACCAAACGTCCACAGGTTGATATAAATCACCATTTAACAACGCAAAGGCAGCATAAGCTTGACCCGCGACGCTAACCGCAAACGCCAAGCTGCTCATAAAAGCATTGTCACGTAAACTCTTATTTCTAAATAGCGCAAAGCCCGTTGCGCTTAGCGATAGACCTATCAGCAGTAGACCAATAAAACTATCAAAAACATCAGTCGTAAATAGTAATAAAGTCAGAAATCCGAGGAAGAATAAGCTCGCTAACACCCCGCTAAAGCCAAATAATAATTGCAAAAACCAAGGGTTGTCGTGTTGATCATCGTTATCAGTAGCTTGGTTCGCTGTGACACTGTCATCAATCAAGCCTTGCTGTTGTAGCTCTAAAAAGACAGGAAGCCCCTTATCGTTATTCAGGTTATCACTCATAACCGTCTCCTTTTATTACAGTATGCGAGACGTTGTTGTCATTGGTTAAATGAGCAATCTTACGCAGCCAAACGACCGCCGCTGAACTCATACTAATCAATAATAAGGCCAATACTAAGAAACCGCCAGCGTCAAAATTACCCAGTAACAGCCTACCTGCCCAAAATATAACCACGGTAATGACCGAGCCGCACAGATAGGTCAGCATGAGCAAGTTGATACCGTTTTTGTAGAAGCGCCAAAGCATAAAGACGCACCAGCTCATCCATAATAAAAAGGTAATGACAGAGGCTAAAACCTCAATCTCGTCAAAGATAGTGACAATACTTGAACCCGTGATAAACAAAGCACTGACCAGACCGACGACATAAGTACTCCAATGCAAATCAACTTTGGTTGGAGAGGTAGGCTTTGAGATGTCTTTTTGGGTTAGGTGGATATTCTCAAGAAAAAGCAGCCATAAATTTAGCGCCACAAAATTAACAATAGCGAGTATCCCGACTTGCAAGATACCTTTATAAAGATAGCTTGTGAACGAAAAGTCTACAACGTCGAGATATAAGGTGAGGCCGGCATTAACCAATCCGAGCCACAGTAACCAAAGCGCAGGAAAACGCGCAATGAGTACCCATGGCGTAATGAGCGCTGCCCAGCCAAAGAACAGCTGCCACGTATCGGCACCGGTTTGGTAGGTTTGTCCAAATAGGGCGAGTAAGCTGCCCGTAATAATACTAGCAACCAATAATAGCAGCTGGCGAATGAGGGTATAGCGTCGTCTAAAAGAGAGTGCGACATAGAGCGTGATGGTAACTACTAACGCGCCTTCGACCAAAGCGAACTTGCCCATTGTGCCTAAGTTTTGCCAATTATAGGCAATAAAAAACACCAGCGATAATGCCAGTGCAACTGCGCCGATGATTAATGCGGCTCTATCAAAAAAAGCCAGCCATGTGCGTCTGCTAGGGTAGACTTCTAGATGAGTGGCTGCTGCATGAGCATTGGCTAATGGTAGGCTGCCGTGGTTGAGTAACTTCTCGATAGTACGCCTTGATTGACTCATAGCGTCCTCTAGGTTAAAAGAATATTTAGCCTATCTTAGATGTTTTTACGAGAAGTTATATAAGAGTTGTGAAACACTCACTCATATTCTCAATAGAACTCAATCCGACTTAGCACATGCTCTTGCACGAAGTAAGCGCAACCATAAGCGCTCGGCCACGCAAAGAGAAATGCCAATCCCCACGACTGTAGCAATATCATAACAAACCCATCGTGAATGCCTGTTTTTACAGTGATAAGCGCCGCTGAGATAATAAGTGACATCATCATTGCCATCAGACCTGTAAAGATAAGTCGATAGTATTTGCGGCGGGTGCGTATTCTAAGGGTAGGTAGTGCAGACATAGTTTTGCTCGGTTTAGTAATAAAAGAGTCACGCTTAAACAGATATTCAAGCGTGATTTTGAATGGTAACGATGTGGTGGATAAGATAAGTGCGCTAAGCTTTTATCGTTAGCTTGCGCATGTTGAAAAGTCGTACTTTAACTATTTGCATTGTAGCAACACCACGCAGTTCTCAAAAGTAGTACTACTATTAAACTCTTGAGTGCCTAGTACCCATATTAACGGCAAATTACTGTTTTGATTGTTCAAAGAAGCATTACGAATATAACTATTATTTTGAAAGCTGACTTCGCCGCGATCAAGTTGATTGGCAACGATCATATAGCGTGATGGCGAGCTAGTAAATTTATTATCATTAATACGTAACTTTTGAATATTATATTGTAGTAGCAGCTGTCCCCCTTCTTGATCGCCAAGGTCATTGTTAGTGACTAGGTTATTAATGAGGGTGATTTGTTTGACGCCGCCACGTTGCTTTTCATAGCCACCTACCGCGATACCAGTATAACTACTATCGGTTATGATATTGTCTTGTACCCAGATGTCTTCTGTCAACTTCTGGAAATTTTCACTGGCGACTTCGATGCCAATATCATTGCCAGTCACTGTGTTATTTTGAATAAATACTTGCTTACCACCATCGACATAGATACCACCAGCTGAGAGATCGCCTTTATAGGCAGGATTGCTGCGGCTGCTATTGCGCGTGACCGTATTACCGATGATATCGCCACGTCTGGCATAGTCGTTAGCCGTCTTCGCTGTCCCTTCAAAACCAATAATATCGATGCCAATATTATTATTGTTATTGACTTGGTTATTGTTCACCTCAAAGTTAGTGACATCACCATTTAGTACTACTGCCTCACTACTACCTAACGTGAGATTCTCCACTCGATTATTATTAATCTGAATATCCGTAATAGGTTGAGTGCCGTACACCGCAATGCCATGTGCATTACCATTGTCGTTGTTAACGCGGGTGCCTAGATTATGAATATAATTGTTCTCAATCAGGATATGATGACTACTGCCAGTCACATAGATCGCAACGGGCGTAATCTGCTCGCTATTCGTCCAAAAGTTAGTAAATTCTAAGCCGCGAACGATTACATAAGCTTGGTTTTCGATATGAAACAGATGCTCATTTTCAGTGGTAGGTGTGCCCGTAATAATGACCTTTGCAGCTTGCATCGCCTCAAAAATAATAGGCTGCGTAAGTGTTCCAGAATTCTTGATATACACAGATCCTTGATAAGTACCTGCTGCAATGTGTACCGTCGTGCCAGCGGTTGCAAGATCTGCCGCTCTTTGTAGCGTCAATACTGGAGAATTAATACCCCCTGTCGCTGTATCACTACCTGTCGTTGCCACATAGATATGCTTACGGGCACTGTCATCGAGCTGCAAATCATCAAGTGCTGTGCTGCTATTATAAAACGCTTGGCTACTGGATGTTGGCGGCACCGTTTCAGGAGGGGTGGACGGGTTTGGTGATGTAGGAGTAGAAGGTTCAGAAGTAGCAGGAGGGACAGTATTATCAGGCATATTCGAAGGGTTTGAGTCCGAGTCGCCACCACCACCGCAGGCAGGTAATATGACCACTGCTAATGTGAGTAAACCAATAGGTAATAGCATTGGTAGCCGACTCTTTGAATATAGCGTTGACTGACTCGTCTTCATGATACTTCCTTGTAGTGTGACTTGTATAAGCTATTATGAGAACTATCTTAAAAATAATTTATAGTAGTTTGACTGTTTTTGCTACGATTAAAGTGTTCGATTACGCTTACTCTTTTTTATCTAATAAGGAAAACAAATGCACAATCAAAAGCAGCAAGGAACGTTTCAACAAAGAACATTAGGCATCATCGGTGGTATGAGCTGGGAGAGTACCCAAAGTTATTATCGTCTGATTAACCAAGGAATAAAAGAGCAATTGGGTAGTTTGCATTCAGCAGATTTGCTGATTCATAGCGTGGATTTTGCTCCCATTGGCGAGCTACAAGTGCAAGGGGCGTGGGATGAGATGGGCGCGATAATGGCAAGCAGTGGCACACGACTACAAGTCGCTGGCGCGCAAGGTTTAATGATTGCCGCTAATACTATGCATAAAGTAGCTAATGAGGTAGAAGCCGCCACTGGTTTACCGCTTATTCATATCGCCGATGTGACTGCGCAAGCCATCAATAAGCAAGGGCTAAAAACTATCGCGCTGCTTGGGACGCAGTTCACCATGAATGAAGACTTCTACAAACATCGCCTTAATCATGCAGGCTTGCAGGTAGTAATACCCAATGAGGTAGCGCGAGCTGAGATACATCGCATTATTTATGAAGAGCTGTGCCAAGGGCAGTTAAAAGATAGCTCACGCGAATACTATGTTGAAGCGATTAAGCAGCTAGCTGAACAAGGGTGCGAGGGCGTGATATTGGGCTGTACCGAGATTGGGTTATTAATTAGCCAAGCAGACAGTCCCATTCCTGTATTTGATACCACTACTATTCATGCGGCAGCAGCGGTAGATTTCTTGTTAAGCGAAATTTAATCTTTTAGTGACTCATCGATATTTATATGACATTGACTAGCGCCATACAGCGAATATAATTGATTGATTTTTACTCTATTAGTAGGAAAGTTTCAATGACATTGACGCGCAAAGCTCTTATAGCCCTGCTATATCTGTCTATGGTAGGTTGCACGACCACGCCCAATACTTTAGCTGTGGCGACCACTCAAAAGCTAATCCAGTACGAACGAAATAAATCAGATCTTGAGACTAAAGTGTTTACCTTAGCCTCTGGCGATAAGTTGACCTATGCCGAAAATACTAATGTAGCAGGCGAGCCGTTACTCCTTATTCATGGTTTTGGCGGTAATAAAGATAACTTTACCCGCATTGCCAATCAATTAGAAGGCTATCATCTGATCATCCCTGATCTATTGGGCTTTGGTAATTCAAGCAAGCCCATGACTGCGGATTATCGTGCCGATGCTCAAGCGACGCGTTTGCATGAGCTTTTGCAATTCAAAGGTATAGATTCAGCCATTCACGTCGGTGGTAACTCTATGGGCGGCGCTATCAGTGTCGCCTATGCCGCGAAATATCCGCAAGACGTCAAAAGCTTGTGGTTAGTCGATAGTGCGGGCTTTTGGTCAGCTGGATTTCCTCAATCATTAGAAGGCGCAACGTTAGAGAATAATCCGCTACTTATTAACAATAAGGAAGACTTCTACAAAATGTATGATTTCGTCATGTACAAGCCGCCTTATGTTCCTAAATCAGTCAAAGCAGTATTTGCGCAGGAGAGAATCAATAATAAAGCATTAGATGCCAAAATTCTGGAGCAAATCGTCACAGACAATGTGGAAGAACGAGCCAAAGTTATTGCTCAATACAAGATTCCAACCTTAGTCGTTTGGGGTGAAAAAGACCAAGTCATTAAGCCTGAAACCGTTAAGCTAATAAAAGAAATCATTCCGCAAGCGCAAGTGATCGTAATGCCAGAAGTTGGGCATGTGCCGATGGTAGAGGCGGTAAAGGATACCGCGAATGATTATAAAACCTTTCGTGAAAGGCTAGAGGTGAAGTAGGGTCAATAATATAGTTAGCTCACTATAAAAAATGAGTCAGCAGGACTGGGATTAATTTTTTGCAGCCTCTGTCGGCTAGCTACAGCACGCCAGAACAATTCATACCAGTCTTGCGTTACACTATAATGTATCTGTTTTATTTAGTATTAACTATGCCCTGTATAGGTAAATCAATGTGCAATGAGTCTATCAAAATTAATAAAGCTGTTGAAACAACAGGGATGTTCGGTGGCAAGTTCCTAGTGGTTCACCAAGGTCATGTCAGCGCGATGCAAAAAGCGGCGTCTATGGTCGATAGGCTCCATATTATAGTGACTTATAATGTAGAGCTTGAGCAGAATAGTTATTTTAATCATAGCGTTATTACGCCGATATCTATTGAACAACGATTGCGCTGGTGGCATGAAATCACTAAAGATATGAGTCATGTGAGCATCCATGCGGTAGAAGAAACCAATATCAACAATGAGCCAGACTGGGAGTCTTGCGCGGATAGAATCAAAGCAGTTGTGGCAAAACCAATCGATGTAGTCTTTAGCTCTGAACCTAGCTATGAGCATTACTTTAGCCGATTATACCCTAATGCTGAACATATCGTCATTGATCCCAATCGCCAAGCGTGCCCGATCTCAGCCACTCAAATTCGTAATGAAGGCGCTATGCAACATTGGCAGCACTTACCCGATGTTGTAAAATCCTATTTTGCCAAAAGCGTGGTGATAGTCGGCACAGAAAGCACAGGCAAATCAACGTTAGCAAGTAGACTTGCTGAATATTATGAGACTTGTTTTGTCGCAGAAGCAGGACGTCATTTTTATGAAGCCATTGGCGCAGAAATCGTAATTTATGAGGATTTCGCTGCTATTGCTTATGAGCAGAAATATAAAGAGCGGCAAGCTAGAAAAGTAGCCAATAAAGTATTTTTTATAGATACCGAAGCCATTACCACGCAGTATTTTTCTATGGCTTATTTAGACACAAGACAAGCGGTGTTAGATGAGATAGCCAAACTGCAAAACTATGATCTTTGGTTATTCTTAGAGCCTGACGTCGAATGGGTGGCTGATGGTCTACGATCATTTGGTGAGGTGGAAGTACGTGAGAAAAATAATCGACTATTAAAAGGCTTGTTAGCTGCGTTTGGTATCGATTATC
>JBBSUA010000049.1:0-9583 GCA_038235315.1 Pseudomonadales bacterium
CAAATATTTGAATGCTTACTTATTCTGTTACAGCGGCACTAATATCACCTTCAAAACGATTAACAATATCAACATTAGCAAAGAAGTTATTGGTTTTTTCGTACTTTTTATAGATGGCGAGCTGACCTGTTTTTTTATCGGTGAAGGTAAATATTTCTTCTGCCCTGCTATCATAGTCTGCATTAATTCGTAGCTGTTGGTCGACATATTCAACAAACTGTTTTGCGGTCTTGCCATCATTATTGGCATTTCTAAGCTCATCACTCAAAAGCTTAGTCAGCTGATAATCCCCTATTTGAGCAGGTACAATTGCGACGAGTAGTTTACCAGCAACAACAATAACAACAAGTAGTAAGATGACACTAGTCACACTAGCACCGCGCTGTGAGGTCAAGCTCGTTAAATGATGTGCCATATCATGCTTCCTAATAAACCAATAATGATCAATCTATATTGTATATGCTAATGCAAACGTCATGCTGCCATAAAGGCATTGTTATCGTAAATACTGGCATATCATATAATCAAAAAACTTTTGCTACTTACTGATAACAGTCAATGATATTAGTCAATAGTACCGTTACGCCCAAAGGTTGGTAAGTTTAGACCCGGTGGCTTATGCATCCAAATATATACTGCTTTTCCAGCCAAGTTATTCTCAGGAACAAAACCCCAAAAACGACCATCGGCACTGCGATCACGGTTATCACCCATCACGAAGTACTGGCCTTCTGGAACGGTAATACGCCACTGAGTACCCAATGAGGTAACAACCTCTGGTGATTGTTGTTGTAAAAAAGGCGCATATTGTGAGCTGTTCATATCCGGCAAATAGCGAACTAAATGTTCATGTTTACCTTGAGTCTCTTGAAAATATTGAGCTTGATCTTCCTCTTGTTGCCCCATTTGTACGGCTTCATTTTCAGTAAGTACCTGCCCTGGTGCTACTTCTCCTGAACCATACAACTGTGAAGTTAACTCAGCATCAGTATTAAAAGCTACTGATTCAGTCTTAACAGGGACATCATTAATCAATAACTGACCATTACTATAACTAACGCTATCGCCCGGCAAACCAATCAAGCGTTTAATATAATAAATACTTGGATTTTCTGGGTAGCGAAATACCACCACATCGCCATGCTCAGGGCTTCCCGTATCTAATATTTTGTTATAGGTAAGTGGAAGGCGCACACCATAAGCGTATTTATTAACGGCTATAAAGTCGCCTGTATATAGCGTCGGTACCATAGAAGAAGATGGAATATTAAATGGCTCAATTAAAAACGAGCGTACAATTAACACCACTGCCAATACGGGGAAAAAGTCGTAAGCCCAACGTACTGGCAAACTTTCTCTACCTTGTCCACGCGTTTTACGCTGTTTCATCACTAGCTTATCTAATAGCCAGATCAAACCTAAGCCTAAAGTTAACGGCACCAACACTAAATTAAAATCAAAATCCATACTCAATTGCCTATTAGCGAGCTGCTTATTTGATTGTTCTCATTCTCAATACTAAGACGTGTCGTCAGTGCTCGCACTGATAACACACCTAAGCGATGATTATTTATTAAACAGTAATTTAATCTACTTGCAATACCGCCAAGAAGGCCTCTTGTGGAATCTCCACATTACCAACCTGCTTCATACGTTTTTTACCGGCTTTTTGCTTAGACAATAGCTTTTTCTTACGAGAGACATCACCGCCATAGCATTTTGCGAGTACGTCTTTACGCATCGCTTTTACCGTACTACGGCCAATAATTTGACTACCGATAGCCGCTTGAATCGCCACATCAAACATCTGGCGTGGAATCAACTCTTTCATCTTAGTCACCAACGCATTACCGCGATAACGCGACTGGGTTTCATGAACAATCATCGCAAGAGCATCGACTTTATCACCATTGATAAGCACATCAACTTTAACCAGTTTATCCACTTGATAACGCTCAAAATTGTAATCTAGAGAAGCAAATCCGCGTGAAACTGACTTTAGACGATCAAAGAAGTCCATGACGACTTCGCCCATCGGGATATCAAATACTAGCTGAACTTGTCTGCCCATGAAGCGCATATCAACCTGAACACCACGACGCTCAATACATAGCGTCATCACATTGCCCAAATACTCTTGCGGTACTAGAATCTGACAGCGCGCTATTGGCTCACGGAACTCTTCGATATTATTAGGTTCAGGTAGTCTTGATGGGTTATCAACATGGATAATATCACCATCTTTTTTCATAATCTCATATATAACTGAGGGCGCAGTGGTGATTAAATCCAAATCGTATTCGCGCTCTAGACGCTCTTGAATGATCTCCATGTGCAGCATACCGAGGAAGCCACAGCGGAAACCAAAGCCGAGCGCATCTGAAGTATCTGGCTCAAAGAATAATGAGGCATCATTGATTTGTAGTTTTTGTAGCGCCTCACGAAATTTTTCAAAATCAGTAGATTCGACCGGGAACATACCTGCATATACTTGTGGCGTGATTTGTTTAAAACCAGGGATTCGATCGACATCAGGCGTCTTAGCATGCGTAATCGTATCGCCCACAGGCGCACCAGCAATATCTTTAATACCAGCAATAATAAAGCCAACTTCGCCGGCTTCCAAAATACCAGTGTCTAGTGGTTTCGGTGTAAAAACACCGATCGAGCCGACTAAATGCGCCTCTTTGGTAGACTTGATATAAAGTTTATCGCCTTTTTTGATTGTCCCTTCGCGTACACGTACTAAGGATACTACGCCTAAATAGTTATCAAACCAAGAGTCAATAATTAACGCTTGTAGTGGTGCTTCACGGTCGCCTGTCGGTGCAGGGATAAACGCTACTAAGGCTTCAAGTAGTTTATCAACACCAAGACCAGACTTAGCTGACACCCGTGGCGCATCGACAGCGTCAATACCTATGATGTCTTCAATCTCTTGGATAACGCGCTCAGGCTCTACTTGTGGCAAGTCAATCTTATTGAGCACTGCCATGACCTCTAAACCTTGGTCAACAGCGGTATAACAGTTGGCAACCGACTGCGCTTCTACGCCTTGCGCCGCATCAACAACCAACAACGCCCCTTCACAAGCGGCTAATGAGCGTGATACTTCGTAAGAGAAATCGACATGACCTGGCGTATCAATAAAGTTCAGCTGATAACGCTCACCGTTAGGATGATCGTAAAATAGCGTTACCGATTGCGCTTTGATAGTAATGCCGCGTTCACGCTCAATATCCATAGAATCAAGCACTTGTGCTTGCATCTCACGATCTTGTAGCGCGCCGCACATCTGAATAAAACGATCGGCAAGGGTCGACTTGCCATGATCAATATGGGCAATAATAGAAAAGTTACGAATATTGGCTAATGCAGTCACAAAGCGCCTACTAAATAAAGGAATGGGATAGTGATAATTAATATGAGTTCTGTCAGTCGTTAAATAATGATGAGGCAGTGATAACACAGCTTATGTCAACACGTAGACAGATGTAGGTATTCTATCAGTTTTCTACTATAAAGTAAGACGATTTTGTCAGCAAGTATTTGATATACCGATGAAGATAACTTACTTATAGTGATATGAGATAGAATTGGATAAATTAAAGGGCTAAGAGTAGCGCTAAAGACGCTGACTATTCTTACAGGCAAAAAAAAACCAACCACAGAGGATTGGAATTTTAAAAATAAACAACTATATTTTTGATAACAAACAATAAATGGTGGCGATGAAGAGACTTGAACTCTTGACCTCACGATTATGAGTCATGCGCTCTAACCAGCTGAGCTACATCGCCATTTTAGGCTCGGTATTATGCCTATACAAGAGACTTGCGTCAACCCCTAAAACATAATTTTTATTGAAAAGGTTTGGTAAACCGATAAGCCGGGTTCTGTCGTGGACAATCATTCCTCTAGGCGTATCATCGCTAATACGCTCAAGCAACCTACCCGCATCGAACGCGGGCCGCGCCATGCCGATGCCTATTTGGTCTTGCTACGCGTGGAGTTTACCATGCCGTGAACTGTTGCCAGCCACGCGGTGCGCTCTTACCGCACCCTTTCACCCTTACCGATAACATCTTGCGATGCCAAAGGCGGTCTACTCTCTGCTGCACTGGTCGTCAAGTTACCCTGCCCAGCCGTTAGCTGGCACGCTGCCCTATGTAGCCCGGACTTTCCTCCCCCGCATGTCTGTTACCAGTGTGCGGCGGCGATTGCCTAGTCTACCAAGCGCGCTAGTATAGCAAACCTAATCGCTTATTGGAAAAGTCTTTTTTGCTTATTTATAATGATTACAAATTGACCAGTAGCTAAGCGAAATCTAGCTACTTGAAACTAATAGATGCAAAGCAAAGAAAACTATTTACCAGTAATACGCTTATATTTAGCCATTAGATCACTTTCATTCTCGACATGATCAGGATCATGAGGGATACAGTCAATAGGACAAATGACTACACATTGTGGCTCATCAAAGTGTCCGACGCATTCCGTACAAAGGTCTGGATTAATCTCATAAATATCTTCGCCTTCAAAGATAGCATCATTCGGGCAGGCAGGTTCGCAAACGTCACAATTGATACATTCATCAGTGATTAATAATGCCATAGACTGCTCCTTATTTTTTAGGCTACTATCAAATAACTATTGAGTAGCTAACTTCTGCGTAAAGGCTTGCGACACACAATCAGGAACGAACTTACTGACATCGCCACCAAGTCTAGCGATTTCGCGAATCATCGTCGAGGAGATAAAGGAATGATGCTGCGATGGGGTCAAAAATACCGCTTCAAAGTTCTCATCAAGCTCACGATTCATATTAGCCAGCTGAAATTCATATTCAAAATCTGACATTGCGCGCAGACCACGCAGTACCGCAGTCGCATTTTTTTCGCGCATAAAGTCAACCAATAGACCTTCAAAGCCAACTACTGAAACTTGTGGCAGATCAGTGAACACGGTCTCTACTAAAGCTACGCGCTCTTCAAAATCAAATAAAGGCTTTTTATGATGCGCTAAAGCAACCGCAATGATGACCTCATCGAACAATTTTACTGCTCGAGTCACTAAGTCAATGTGGCCATTAGTGATAGGATCAAAAGTGCCCGGATATAAAATTTTAGTATGCAAACGTGATGGGGCTGTAGTAGGATTCATAACAAGGCTGACGTAGTCGATAAGATTACTGCGTATGCTAACAAATTTTAGCTGAATTGAACACTTATCTGCGTCTAAAAACACGGCTCATCAGCTTTTAGGGTGTTATGGCTATAAATAACTATTATTCAAGCTAATTTCATAATTAATAATCGCAACGCAGTCGCTACATTTGTTATAACAGCCGAACTACATTTGCACCGACAGCTTTGCTACAATAGCGGCTCGACTCTTCCATCGATACGACCAATTTTAGAGATAGGATGAGGAATTAGTAAGACGAGGACTGTATATTTAGGCAGTGCTTCTGGAGAAATTATGTCAAAAAAATCAAAAAAACCTGAAAATCAGATTTGTGCTAATAAGAAGGCACGCCATGAGTATTTCATTGAAGAAACTTTTGAAGCTGGTTTGTCCCTACAAGGTTGGGAAGTCAAAGCCATTCGTGCTGGAAAAATGACCATTACTGAAGCTTATGTTATCTTTCGCAATAACGAAGCCTTTTTATTTGGTGCTCATATCCAACCCTTATTATCGAGCTCGACGCATGTCAGCCCAGATACTATTCGCACACGAAAGTTACTACTCAATCGCCGTGAGATCGAAAAGTTATTTGGCGCGGTCAATCAAAAAGGCTATGCTTGCGTGCCGTTATCTTGCTATTGGAAACGCTCAATGGTCAAGTGTCAAATTGGTTTAGCCTTGGGTAAGAAGCAACATGACAAGCGCAAAACCTTAAAAGATCGGGATTGGGAACGTGACAAGCAACGTGGCTTTAAACAACATTTGGATTAAATAATATAGTAAACTATTTAATCTAGTACGTTGTAAAAAGGATGATTCAGTTAATGTTGAATCATCCTTTTTTTATTAATGAGTTTTAGCTTCTATTGCTTAATGCTAAGCAATAACCATGGCTTGTGTCTGTTTGCGCACGCGACGAAATTGGCGAACGCCATGAGCGATCAGAAAGACAATACCCAGCCAAATTAAGCCATAGCTGTATATCATTGCTGATTCAAAGGGGTTACCTAATACGGTTACCGCTAAGATAAATAGCAACGCTGGTTCTATATAGCTCATCATACCGTAGACATTCACCGGCAGCATCTGACTGGCATCAACGTTGGTTTTCATCGCGAGTACACTCAAAATACCGAGACCTGCCAGCATAGCGATAAAGAATCCAGACCCACCAACCAACGTTAAGCTACTAGGCGCAATAAAGAATAAATAAGCCAGTGCAAAAGGCGCAAAGACAGTCAGATCAACCAGCAAACCAGTCACCGCACCAATGCCTTGTAAGCGACGCAAGATATAATACAGTGGATAAGTGCCACATACCCAAAGAGTTGCCCAAGAGACGCTTTGAGTACGTACAATTTCACTGCCCACGCCCAACGCTGCAAAGCCAACGGCTAACCACTGTAAACGGCTCAACCTTTCACCAAATAATACGCAACCGAACACCACCATCATCAATGGAAACAAGAAGTAACCCATCGCAGTTTGTACACCTTGACCATTGACGGGTGCCCACATAAATAGCCAAAACTGGCTTAAAAATATTGGTGTGGGTAGTAATAACCATGCCCACTGCTTAACTGTTTTTAAGCTTTTTAGCTTATCGATATGCGAGCTCAAGCGACCACTAATGACCAAGTAACCAATGAGTGCCACCCACATCGCCAGCATACGCCAGATGAAAACTTGCGTCCCTGATAACGGTGCTAAAAAGCTGCTATAGGCATAAAGCACGCCAAACAATACATTGGACAACACTGCAAATATCACGCCTAACATCAACGTACGTTGTTGCGCGCTACCCGATGTCCATACCGCAGGTAATGGCAAACGTGACACAGTAGAGGAAAATGTGTTGGTGAATACATTTGACAGGATTGAGGTAGACATAGAGCACACCGTAAATTGTAATAAGAATAAAATAATTGCCAGATTTATAATACTGGTGGATAAGACTTATTTTATAGGTGTACCATGATAAATTATCTCTATATTCGCTTACTATTGAATATATTTATCAAAATAAAGCTGATAAATTATATTTTTTATCTAATTTTAATTCATAATGATGAATAAGCATAAATACCTACTATTGACTCTTATTGTTTATTGATTGGTTTACTCTTTATTTACGCTCATATTCGAGAGATTTAAAATTATGACTCAGCCTTTAGACAATACCGATAAAGCTATTTTAAATCTGCTAC
Source organism: Pseudomonadales bacterium (assembly GCA_038235315.1). Lineage (GTDB taxonomy): Bacteria > Pseudomonadota > Gammaproteobacteria > Pseudomonadales > Moraxellaceae > Psychrobacter. The sequence goes on from JBBSUA010000049.1 coordinate 7,395, forward strand.
AAGACGATGCGACTTTACCGCTAAAGATCATTGCAGAACAGGTGCATGTATCTATCGCGACGGCTCAGCGTCGCGTGCAAGCATTGATAGATAATGGCGTGATTACCAAGCAAGTGGCTATCGTTAATCCCGATAAGGTAGGCTATAGTTTGACTGCGATAGTCATGGTTGAGATGGCGCGCTCAAATAACTCGATGCAGCATCGATTTGAGCGCTTAATGAATGCGCAACCGCAAGTGATCAGCTGTTATGAGATATCAGGTGATGCGGACTTTATGCTGATGGTTAGTGCGAGGAATATGAGCGATTATCATCAATTCACCCGCAACCTGCTAACTTATGAGAATAACGTACGCAACTTTAAAAGTCAGTTTGTGATGAATTTTACGAAGAGTGGTACAAAGATTTATTTGGATTAACTCACGCTATCAATAACTTATCGCTACATGAAGGTTATTCATGTTAAAATGAGCGCCTTTAATTTAGCCTCTGATGACAGCTATCGCTAGCGGCTATAATTTATACGCATTTTTCTGATTAATAGGTTGTCCCATGTCTGCCGATACCATTGCCCGCACTGCCTTTAAACAAGGCACTAAGCCACTTTATGACTACGATAAGCATTGGGCGAGTTGCTATGAGCCTGCGCCCTATCTACCGATGAGCCGTGCTGAGATGGATGCGCTCGGTTGGGATGCCTGCGATGTCATTATTATCTCAGGCGATGCCTATGTCGATCACCCAAGCTTTGGTATGGCGATTATTGGACGACTGTTGGAAGCACAAGGATTTCGCGTCGGTATCATTGCTCAGCCCGATTGGAAGAGTAAAGATGCCTTTATGGAACTCGGCAAGCCAGTCTATGCTTACGGTGTAACCGCAGGCAATATGGATAGCATGATTAATCGCTATACGGCCGATCGCAAGATTCGTAGCGATGATGCGTATTCTCCCGGTAATGTGGCGGATAAGCGTCCTGACCGTGCCGCTATCGTCTACAGTCAACGCTGCCGCGAAGCTTATTCAGATGTGCCTATTATCTTAGGCGGCATCGAAGGTAGTCTGCGTCGTATCGCCCATTATGACTATTGGTCAGATAAAGTACGTCGCAGTATCTTGCTTGATGCCCGTGCTGATGTCTTATTATATGGCAACGCTGAACGCGCTATCGTCGATGTGGTACATGGTCTATCAAAGGGTTATAGCTTTGAGCAAATGAGTAAATTGCGCGGTGCGGCTTATTTATTAACACCTAGCCGTCGTCATTGGCAAGCAGATATGACGGAAGTCGCCAGCAACGATGTTGATACGGTTGGTCGCGTTGACCCTATTATTAATCCGTATGTGATGACTGAAGATGTTGATCAATGCTCAATTGAGCAAGAACGTCCTAATCAGACACCAAGTGCAAGCTCGTTTTCCTCCCAGTATCAAGGCTTCGTCGCAGAACCTGTCGCCAATAAAATTATCAACGCTGAGCAAGTTGATGAAGAGACTCAAGTCGTGCAAATGCGCGGCTTTAATAAGCCACAAACCGCTCGCAAGCATAAAATAAAAATGCCTGCCCGTGAGCAAACGGTTATTCGCCTGCCTGATTATGAGCATGTCAAATCTGATCCGGTACTCTATGCTCATGCTAGCCGTATATTGCACCTTGAAACCAATCCGGGTAATGCGCGGGCTTTAGTCCAACGTCATAGTAGTGGCGCGGGCAACTCATTTACCTCCATTGATGTTTGGCTTAATCCGCCTCCGATTCCGCTATCAACGGAAGAGATGGATTATGTGTTTGACTTGCCTTATGCACGCTTGCCGCATCCGAGTTATGGCGACGCGCGCATTCCTGCTTATGACATGATCAAATTCTCAGTCAATATTATGCGTGGCTGTTTTGGGGGTTGTACTTTTTGCTCGATTACTGAGCACGAAGGTCGCATTATTCAAAGTCGCTCTGAAGAGTCTATCCTACGTGAAGTTGAAGCCATTCGTGATACCGCGCCAAATTTCACTGGCGTCATCTCTGACTTAGGTGGTCCAACCGCCAATATGTATCGCCTGAGCTGTAAAGATGAAACGATTGAGAAAAACTGCCGTAAGCCCTCTTGCGTGTATCCTGACGTTTGTGAAAACCTCATTACTGACCATAGTAATTTGACCAAATTATATCGTAAAGCGCGTGATATTAAAGG
>JBBSUA010000050.1:0-9569 GCA_038235315.1 Pseudomonadales bacterium
AAGCCCTAAAAGGCTCACAAGACAAATACGGCGAACCTGCTGTCGTTGAATTACTTGGCATACTAGACACCTACATCCCAGAGCCTGAGCGTGACATCGACAAAGCATTCCTAATGCCAATCGAAGACGTCTTCTCAATCTCAGGTCGTGGTACTGTTGTTACCGGCCGTGTAGAATCAGGCATCGTCAAAATCGGTGACGAAATTGAAATCGTCGGTATCCGTGACACTCAAAAAACCACCTGTACCGGTGTAGAGATGTTCCGTAAACTGCTTGACGAAGGTCGTGCTGGTGAGAACTGTGGCGTGCTCCTTCGTGGTACCAAACGTGAAGACGTACAACGTGGTCAAGTATTGGCTAAGCCGGGTTCAATCACCCCGCATACCAAATTTGACGCTGAAGTATACGTACTTAGCAAAGAAGAGGGTGGTCGTCACACACCATTCCTAAACGGCTATCGTCCACAGTTCTACTTCCGTACCACTGACGTGACTGGCGCAATCCAGTTGCAAGACGGAACAGAAATGGTTATGCCTGGTGACAACGTTGAGATGGGCGTGGAGCTTATCCACCCAATCGCTATGGACAAAGGTCTTCGCTTCGCTATTCGTGAAGGCGGCCGTACCGTAGGCGCTGGTGTTGTTGCTAATGTTAATGTTTAAGACTTTTACTGCTTAAGTTTAATTCTTAAGCTTAAAAGCTAAACCGTTAGTCAGAAGCCATTCTCGAAAGAGGATGGCTTTTTTTGGGAATGAGTTAGTGGCCAATGAATTGGCTAATAAAAGCATTTTTCCAATGAATAGAATACTATTCGCTTCAATTAAATACGTTAAACAAATTAATACGATGAAATACAGCCTTAAAACTTGCATTCTAAGCAAAGATAGGTATAATTGTCAGCCTTAACACCCATAGGCGATTGGCTCAATTGGTAGAGCATCGGTCTCCAAAACCGAGGGTTGTAGGTTCGAGTCCTACATCGCCTGCCATCTTATTATACCTTTGTTGTACACCACCATCTCCGAAGTGAGTCCTTTATGAGCAATAATCAAGATAACCTCGATTCCAAGTTATCTGATGCCAAGGCGGTTACTGGTGGAATGCTGTCTAAAGATCAGCATGTATCAGCTAGTAATAACACTACTGCTGTTGAAGTTGCTAAGACTGGCTCAGCAAAAGATATGGTGTTGTGGCTATTAGCCATTGTCGCCTTAATAGCTGCAACCTTTTCTAATCAATATCTACCGGGTTACTGGCAAGCTGCCAATGATGTTTGGGTACGTATTGGTATTATCGTTGTGCTATGTATATTTGCATTAGTCTGTTTGGCATTGACCAATCAAGGCCGAGCATTTAAGATATTATTAAAAGACGCATCGGTTGAATTACGCCGTGTGACATGGCCCGGTAAAGATGAAACCTTCCAATACACATGGCAAACCATTGTCATGATAGCGATTGTTGGGTTTTTCATTTGGCTATTGGATAACTTTTTTAATTGGTTCGTTGGCTTATTTATTGGGTAGACAGTACAGATTTGAATAATACCTCGCACATTGCGAGGTATTTCAATAGATACGATTTACTCTAAGTTTTACTTATAACGACTTACTTATAACGACTTACTTATAATGGTCAGGAGCGTGACATGCGTTGGTATATTGTCCAAGCGTTTTCAGGATATGAAAAACAAGTACAACGTTCATTAACTGATCGTATTAACCGTAGTGACTTTGCTGAGTCATTCGGCGATGTATTGGTGCCTACTGAAGAAGTCGTCGAAATGAAAGACGGCAAAAAACGTAAAAGTGAGCGCAAGTTCTTTCCAGGCTATGTATTGATCCAGATGGAAATGAACGATAATACTTGGCACATTGTCAAAGAGTGCCCTCGTATTATGGGTTTTATCGGCGGTACGCCAGAAACACCCGCACCAATTACGCAAGTAGAAGCAGACCGTATTCTTAATCGTTTGAATCAGACTGAAGCTGCGCCACGTCCAAAAACTCTGTTTGAGCCAGGCGAAGAGCTATTAGTTATCGATGGTCCATTTACTGATTTTAAAGGATTGGTTGAAAAAGTAGATTATGAGAAATCTAAACTACAATTGACCGTCAACGTATTTAATCGACCGACTCAGGTTGAGCTTGAATTTAGTAAAGTTGAAAAACTAGACTAAATAACTTTAGTAACAACAGTAATAATCAACCGGGGAGCTGTTGTTTTTAATTATTTCATTAAGTAGAAATATTAGAAACTGGCGCTATTACCCACATAGGAGAAAATCATGGCTAAGAAGATTGATGGTTACATCAAACTACAAGTCCCTGCAGGCAAAGCAAATCCTTCACCACCGATTGGTCCAGCATTGGGTCAAAAAGGCGTGAACATCATGGCGTTCTGTAAAGAATTTAACGCTGCGACCTCAAGCCAAGAGCCAGGTCTACCGATCCCAACTGAGATTACGGTATATAGTGATAAGTCTTTTACCTTCATCATGAAGTCACCACCAGCTGCGTTCTTACTGCGTAAAGCTGCTGGCGTTGCTAAAGGTTCAGGAACACCTAATACCACTAAAGTCGGCAAAGTGACTCGTGAGCAATTAGAAGAAATCGTTAAGACCAAAAATGCAGACTTAACTGCCGCTGATCTTGATGCTGCTGTTCGTACCGTCGCTGGTACCGCCCGTTCAATGGGTATTACCGTGGAGGGTGTATAATGTCTAAGCTAACTAAACGTCAAAAAGAAATTAATAATCGTGTTGAGAACGAAAAACTGTACACTATTGAAGAAGCGGTACAGATCTTAAATGATTTGCCAGCGCTAAAATTCAAAGAGTCTATCGATATTGCGGTAAACTTGGGTGTTGATCCACGTAAATCTGATCAAGTCGTTCGTGGTGCAACTAACCTTCCTGCGGGTACTGGTAAAACCAAACGCGTTGCTGTATTCGCGCAAGGTGCTGCTGCTGAAGCTGCTAAAGAAGCGGGCGCAGACATCGTTGGTATGGATGATTTAGCGGATCAAATCAAAGCCGGTAATATGGATTTTGATGTAGTTATTGCTGCTCCTGATGCAATGCGTGTTGTTGGTCAATTAGGTACTATCTTAGGGCCACGTGGTCTAATGCCTAACCCAAAAGTCGGTACAGTAACCCCAAATGTTGCTGAAGCAGTAACTAACGCAAAAGCTGGTCAAGCACAGTATCGTGTTGACAAAGGCGGTATTATCCACGCGACTATCGGTCAAGTTGGTTTTACTTCTGAACAAGTTATGCAAAACGCTCAAGCGCTACTTGCTGATTTGAAGCGTGCTAAACCTGCTACTTCTAAAGGTATTTTCATTAAGAAAATTACTTTATCTAGCACTATGGGTCCAGGGTTAACGATTGATCCTGTTCCTTATCGTGTGGCTAAATAAGCTCAAAATATAAATACTTAACGTTTATTTAAATAATAAGTATTAACAAGTTTTAAAAATTAGGTCAGCGTAGCAACCGCTACGCTGTCTAAGACCGTAGGTAGAGAGTGGTTTAAACGTATTTTTAATGACTGTTAATGTTGTTTTTAATATTGGTAAGCTGGTTTTGTTAATCGATGACAGATGAAAATCTTAGTTGGCCTACGCAGACGGTGACCCACACAGTTGTTGACAAGAGCGAATAGGGTAACCTATTACTCAACGTCATTCTGATAACGGTGCCGTAATCAGTCGTTGCTAGTAGGCAAGATGCTATTAGCAACGTATCGTATCAAGTCAATCTGATATCGTTATTTATGTGAATATAAGCCTCGGTTTGTAATTATTTAAATGGCAAGATGATTGATAAGATTAAGGAGTCAACTTATGGCATTAACGCTAGAGCAAAAACAACAAGTTGTAGCTGAAGTGTCTGAAGTTGCTGCTAATGCTTACTCAGCAGTAGCTGCCGAATATCACGGTATTGGTGTTGCAAAGCTTACTAAGCTGCGTGAACAAGCCCGTGATAAAGGCGTGATTTTGAAAGTGGTGAAAAATACACTAGCAAAACGCGCTTTTGAAGGCACTAAGTTTGAGTGCATGTCTGACAGTATGACTGGTCCATTACTTTTAGCTTTCTCTATGGAAGATTTGGGATCTGCAGCTAGAGTCATTTTTGACTTTAGTAAAGATAACAAAGCATTAGAAACTAAATTGGTATCAGTCGGCGGTGAAGTTTATGGTCCAGAAGAGTTAGAACGCGTATCGAAGCTACCAACTCGCGATGAAGCAATCTCTATCTTGATGGCTACCCTAAATGCACCAGTGACCAAGCTTGTTCAAACTATGAACGCTGTTCCTAGTAAGCTTGTTCGCACTGTAGCAGCAATCAAAGACGCAAAAGAAGCCGCTTAATTGCTTGTTTTAAAATAACTTTGATAGCGTCGACTGTATTTTATTGCCAAACCTATTTTAAAATCTGGCAAGCAGTTCAAGCGCTATTAAAATCAATTGATTTTTATCAGATAACGGAGAGTTCTCATGGCACTATCTAAAGATGATGTGTTAAACGCAATCGCTGAAATGTCAGTAATGGATATCGTTGAGCTTATCAGCGACATGGAAGAAAAATTCGGCGTAACGGCTGCTGTTGCTGCTGGTCCTGCTGCTGCTGGTCCTGCTGTTGCTGCTGTTGAAGAGCAAGACGAGTTTGACGTTGTTCTTACTAGCTTCGGCGAAAAGAAAGTTGCTGTCATTAAAGCTGTACGTGAAGCGACTGGCCTTGGCTTAAAAGAAGCGAAAGATTTGGTTGAAAGTGCTCCAGCACCAATCAAAGAAGCTGTTTCTAAAGCTGAAGGCGAAGAGTTGAAGAAGAAGCTTGAAGAAGCTGGTGCTTCTGTTGAACTAAAATAAGTTTAACCTAGCACAAGAAAAGCTGGTAATGCCTTGCATTGCCGGCTTTTTTTTATTATAATAATTAGCTTGACCTTTTGTGTCTACCAACACTCATATCATGAACGGTGGATACCCATCAAAAGGACACACGATAGCTATGCAAGTAAGCACAGTGCAAGCAAACACAGTAGTTTTGAGTAATCATTTAATCTAGGCTAAACGTCATTAGGATGTTTGGCATTTTTCTGTGTCTGTATGCTTTTCCATTAATAACCGTGTTTTATTGATTTTGAATTAGTTAGATAGTTAGTTATTTCATTATTGATTTTTAGCACGAACCACTATTAATATCTAATAGTCTAGCATGGTTTTACTGTCAGTACTCAATCTCATAGACGGTACATGTCAGCGACTATATTGATAACGTATTGGATGTCGTGTAATTGCACTAATAGTCGTCGCTAGAAAAGTTATTTAATATGTCTGATATGACATGTATGTTTTATTTATATGATAATAAATATTATTGAAGTTTGATTATTTATGCTCAATGTATTACTCACCAATGTGCAGATTATTGCATTGAAGTGTTTGCTTTAATTTTAAGCTTTAGATGTGATTTATTATTTTTATTTAAAGCTTGAAAGTTGTTTCCATTATTATCGTTTACGTCGCTAAGTGTGCTCAGTATTATATGATATTGATGCATACTAGCTACGCTTTTCATTTGTTTTCACGTCTACTGTAAGGACTCTCGATGGCATATTCCTATACTGAAAAAAAGCGTATTCGCAAAAGTTTTGCTGAATTGCCCACTGTGATGGACATTCCCTACTTACTGTCTATTCAAGTAGATTCTTATGAGCAATTTTTGCAAGAACACAAAAAGCCAAAAGCTCGTGAGAATACTGGTTTGCAAGCTGCGTATTCCTCTATTTTCCCTATCGAAAGTCATTCTGGTAACGCGGAATTACAATTCGTTGAGTATTATCTAGGTACCCCTGAATTTGATGAGCGTGAGTGCATCTTACGTGGTTCGACTTTTGCAGCGCCTATGCGCGTCAAAATTCGCTTAATTATCAAAGATAAAGATAGCAAAGATAAAGACAGTAAAGCGGCTATCAAAGACATTCGTGAGCAAAGCGTCTATATGGGCGAGATGCCATTAATGACCAATAATGGTACCTTTATCATTAATGGTACTGAGCGAGTTATCGTTTCACAATTACATCGTTCACCAGGTGTATTTTTTGACCATGACAAAGGTAAATCGCACTCAAGTGGTAAAGTACTCTATAACGCCCGTATTATTCCTTATCGTGGCTCATGGCTTGATTTTGAATTCGATGCCAAAGATTTAGTTTTTGCTCGTATTGACCGTCGTCGTAAACTACTAGCGTCTATTATTTTACGTGCTTTAGGTTTGAGCACTAGTGAAATCTTAGATATTTTCTTCGATAAAGTCGCGGTTTATAGAGGCGAAGAGCAGTTTGAGATTGATCTGGTTGCTGATCGTCTCCGTGGCGAAATGGCGCAGTTTGATATCACAACACCTGAAGGTGAAGTGGTTGTTGAGCAAGGCAAGCGTATTAATGCTCGTCGCATCCGTCAGCTTGAAGAAGCAGGTATGACGAAAATTGCCGTGCCTGACGAATATTTATACGAGCGTATTTTAGCCGAAGACATTATCGTTGATGACGAAGTATTGGCTCGCGCGAATACACCGATTGATCATGAGTTATTGGTCAAATTAAGTGCGACAGATATCAAAGAAATAAGCATTTTATTTACTAATGATATCGATCAAGGCAGTTATATTGCGGATACGCTGCGTGCTGATAGCACCTCAAGCCGTGAAGAAGCTTTAATTGAAATTTATAAAGTAATGCGTCCAGGTGAGCCACCTACAGTAGATACCGCTGAGAAACTGTTTGAGAGCATGTTCTTTAATCCAGATCGCTATGATCTATCAAACGTCGGCCGTATGAAGTTTAACCGTCGTTTGGGTTTAGAGTTTGATAATACTGACGATCCAGACATTAAGCGTGAGCGTAGTGTACTGACCAATAATGACATTATTAATGTACTCAAAGAGCTGATTGAGATTCGTAATGGTCGTGGTGAAGTCGATGATATTGATCATCTAGGTAACCGTCGCATTCGTTCAGTTGGTGAAATGGCTGAGAATCAATTTCGTGTTGGTTTAGTACGTGTTGAGCGTGCCGTAAAAGAGCGTTTAAGCTCAGCAGAATCTGATAACTTGTCACCACAAGATTTGATTAACTCTAAGCCGGTTGCGGCTGCGGTTAAAGAATTCTTTGGTTCAAGTCAGTTGTCACAGTTTATGGATCAGAACAACCCATTGTCTGAAGTCACGCATAAACGTCGTGTATCAGCTTTAGGACCCGGTGGTTTGACTCGTGAACGTGCAGGCTTTGAAGTACGTGACGTTCATGATACTCATTATGGTCGTGTATGTCCGATTGAGACTCCTGAAGGTCCAAACATTGGCTTGATTAACTCATTGGCTACTTTTGCTAAAACCAATAGCTTTGGCTTCTTAGAGACGCCGTATCGCCGTGTGGTTGATGGTAAAGTGACTGACGTTATTGAGTATCTATCAGCGATTGAAGAAGTAGGTACTGTCATTGCACAGGCTGATTCTCCAATGACTGAAGATGGTGCACTCAGCGATGAGATGGTCAGCGTACGTAGCTACGGTGAATTCGTTCGTATGCCGCCAGAAAAAGTGACGCATATGGATGTGTCACCAAGTCAGGTAGTATCAGTAGCAGCAGGTTTAATTCCATTCCTAGAGCATGATGATGCTAACCGTGCCTTGATGGGCTCGAACATGCAGCGTCAGGCAGTTCCTACTTTACGTGCTGATAAGCCATTAGTAGGTACGGGTATGGAGCGTCACGTTGCTCGTGACTCTGGTGTTTGTGTGATTGCTAAGCGTGGCGGTGTTATCGAAGATGTCGATGCCTCGCGTATTGTGGTTCGTGTTAACGAAGATGAGATGACTGCTGGTGAAGCGGGTATTGATATCTATAACTTAGTTAAATATACCCGTTCAAACCAAAATACTTGTATTAACCAACGTATTATTGTTAACCAAGGCGATGCTATTGCCTTAGGTGATATATTAGCCGATGGTCCTTCAACAGATCTTGGTGAGTTGGCTCTGGGTCAAAACATTCGCATCGCATTTATGCCGTGGAATGGTTATAACTTCGAAGATTCAATCTTGCTATCTGAAAAAGTGGTTAAAGAAGATCGTTTCACTACTATTCACATTCAAGAATTAACTTGTGTCGCTCGTGATACTAAGTTGGGTACGGAAGAAATTACTGCCGATATTCCAAACGTTGGTGAAGCCGCACTATCAAGTCTTGACGAAGCAGGTATTGTTTATATCGGTGCAGAAGTTGATGCTGGTGATATCTTAGTGGGTAAAGTCACACCAAAAGGTGAGACGCAACTGACGCCAGAAGAGAAGCTCCTACGGGCCATCTTTGGTGAAAAAGCGGCTGACGTTAAGGACACCTCATTACGAGTGCCAACGTCAAGCAAAGGGACGGTTATTGACGTCCAAGTCTTTACCCGTGATGGTGTCGAAAAAGATGCTCGTGCGCGCGCCATTGAGAAGTCACAGCTCGATAGCTACCGCAAAGATTTAAAAGAAGAGTTACGTATCTTTGAAGAAGCGGCACGTGGACGTATCAGTACGCTACTTAATGGTCAAAAGGTCAGCGGTGGTTCAGGTCTAAAAGCTGGTACTGTAATGGCAGCAGCTGATATGAAGGACATGAGCCTTGAGACTTTACTTGATATCCAACCGGTCGAAGAAGAAATCTCTGAGCGTCTAACGCAAATTGCAGAGTATCTAGTCGATAAGCAAAAAGATATTGATAGTAAGTTTGCTGAGAAAAAACGTAAATTAACGGCAGGCGATGACTTAGCGCATGGCGTTCAAAAAATCGTCAAGGTGTATCTAGCCGTCAAACGTCGCATTCAGCCGGGTGATAAAATGGCTGGTCGTCATGGTAACAAAGGTGTGGTATCACGCATCATGCCAGTCGAAGACATGCCCTATGATGAGCATGGTAATACGGTCGATATCGTCTTGAACCCGCTAGGCGTACCTTCGCGTATGAACATCGGTCAGGTACTAGAGACCCATCTAGGTATGGCAGCGAAAGGTTTGGGCGAGAAAATCGACGGTATGCTCAAAGCCCAAGCGGCAATGAAAGATTTACGTGATTTCCTAGACCAAATCTATAACAAAGTTGGCGGCGAACAAGTTGATCTTGATAGCTTAACTGATGATGATATTCTAGCGCTATCTGATAACTTACGTGCAGGTGTCCCTATGGGCACTGCTGTATTTGACGGGGCGCATGAGCATCAAGTCAAAGATTTGCTTGAGCTTGCCGGTATGGCACGTGACGGTCAGCAAACGTTATATGATGGTCGTACAGGTCAGAAATTTGACCGTAGAGTGACGGTCGGCTATATGTACATGCTCAAGCTTAACCATTTGGTTGATGACAAAATGCATGCACGTTCTACGGGTTCATACTCGTTAGTGACCCAGCAGCCGCTCGGTGGTAAAGCGCAATTCGGTGGTCAGCGCTTTGGAGAGATGGAAGTCTGGGCACTAGAAGCCTATGGCGCGACTTACACCTTGCAAGAGATGCTAACAGTGAAGT
>JBBSUA010000051.1:0-9429 GCA_038235315.1 Pseudomonadales bacterium
ACGCTATGCGAAGTGGCTAGCAACGATTATGATGACACTATCTACGGCGATGATGTTTTATAAGCTACCCAGTGATATGATATGGGTAGCGTGGGTGATCGCTACCGTCTGTAGTGCGGTTGCGATATATTTATTTCGATTGCCAAATGCATAGGGCATAGATACTTTCGATCTGATAGTAATAATGAAAATTAAAAAACGGTTAAAAAACAGTCAGTTAGTATCAGGTTTGTAACCAGTTACGTAAAATACCATATAAAGCTTGCGATAGTGGGATACGCCCCTTATAATACGCCCAAGCTTAAGAGCAGTTCTGCACCAAATCATTACCTCGTAGTATTAGTTATAATCCTTCGTTTTAATATTTATCGTTCAGTAGCTATTTGCAAGCGTTGCCGGTCATATGACCACAAATAAATTAAAAAGTAGGATTATCAATATGTCAGATACTCAAAAAGGTACAGTTAAGTGGTTCAACGAAGCTAAAGGCTTTGGTTTTATCGCTCCAGAAAACGGCGCAGACGTTTTTGCTCATTACAGCGAAATCACTGGTTCAGGCTTCAAAACTTTAGCTGAAGGCCAAGAAGTTGAGTTCACTGTAACTCAAGGTCAAAAAGGTCCACAAGCTCATAACATCGTTGCTATCTAATTCTTAATTAGAGCAAGATGATTAAAAAAACGAACCTTCGGGTTCGTTTTTTTTGGTCTACGATTTAGTATTTATCATTAAATAAAGCTGATAGCGACATTAATTAAACCACCACCAATAATAAGCCAGCCAAACATGATAGCACCCAAGATAAGTGGTTTAGATCCCGCTTGTTTAATGGCACCTAGATGAGTGGTTAAGCCCAGTGCGAACATTGCCATCGTCAATAAGATATCGTCAAGTCTAACCATAGTCATCTCAAAAAGCTCAGACATCGGTAGCCAAGTGTGCAAGAGTACGATCAAAATAAAAATAAAAGCGAACCAAGGCACTTGTACTTGTTTGACACGGCTCATGACTGATAGCTTCTCGCCATTACTGCCACCGCTTTTGGTTAGGGCAAATGATAATATCAATAAAAAGGGTGCAAGCATCATTACCCTAATCATCTTAGTGACAACCGCTGTATCACCAACGTCAGCACTGACTGTATTACCAGCGACGACGACTTGCGCCACTTCGTGAATGGTTGAGCCAGTATACACGCCATAGTCCTGTGGACTTAGCCAAGGTTGCAACCAGCCGAGGTGATAAAGAAACGGATATAAGACCATGGCAGTAGTACCGAAGACCACAACTGTTGCGACGGCAATCGTGACTTTATGCGCCTCAGCTTTGACTACAGGTTCAGCGGCGATAACGGCTGCTGCCCCGCAAATACTAGCGCCTGCACCAATGAGCATAGTTGTCTGCTTATCGACTTTTAGCCACTTAGTTCCTAGCCAATAAGTGATCAAAAATGTCGACGTTAATACTAGTGCATCACTCATTACTGCTGGCATACCAACGCTAGCGACTTCTGTCAAAGTCAGTTTAAAGCCGTAAAACATGATGGCTAGACGCAAAATCTGACCTTTCGCAAAGCCAACACCATCGGTCAACCGCAACGCAAACCTAGGATATACGGTGTTCCCCAAAATCATACCGACCACAATAGCCAACGTTAAGGACGATAAACCGACAATGCGGCCATTGCTCCAACTGTTTAAGCTAGTATTGAGCCAAAGACTGAATAAGCTACCCATTAGTACCACAACCAAGCCAACTAGGTGACGAGTTTTAGGAAGATAACCGTTAACTGCTTGGGCAAAGGCGTTCATAACTCACTATCCTATTAACGCATTTATATCAGTAGCATGTGATGTATCGATATTGCTTTTCATTTATGAATAATCCAAATAAGCATAAGCTTATGAATAGACATTATAAAGAAAACTAATCTATAATAAAAACAGATTAATAAGATAGAAGCTATCGATTATTAAGGTTAATAAGCGTTCTATATAGGATAAGGTGATCATGACTAAGGCAGTACAGATGGTACCGAAGATAACGCTCAAGCAGCTATCAGTGCTTGTTAGTATTTATCAAACAGGGAGTACGAGTCGCGCGAGCGAGCAGCTGCATCTATCACAATCTGCAGTTAGTAGCGCTTTGACAGAGTTGGAATCACGGTTACAAATGCCATTGTTTGAGCGGGTAGGACGCCGACTCAATCAGCATCCCAATGCCTATCCAATTTATGTACAAGCACAAGCTATCTTAGGGCAGGCGCTGACTCTCGAGCATTATCATAAACATCAAGCAGGGCAGATTCATATTGGTGCGAGTACCACTATTGGCAACTACGTACTGCCACCACTACTTGCAAAGCTATATGAAGCGCTACCCAATGCTAATCTCGATATGACTATTGCCAATACCCAAGAAATCGTTAACGAAGTTGAGCAGCTCACTATTGATATCGCGCTAGTAGAGGGTATGCCGCGTCCGCTAGATACCAAAGTAATTGAGCAACGCGCATGGCGTACCGACACTTTAATAATTTTTGCGAGAAGTAATAGCAAATGGCTAAAGGGTCTGTCGGATTATGATGAGACTGAAAAGTGTTATCGACTGACTACGCAGCAATTGGCAAAGCTACCTTTATTAGTCAGAGAGGCGGGCTCAGGCACACGGCAAATTATCGACGAGCAACTGTTGCAACATTTGCCTAACGCTGAGGTGATTATGGCAATTCAGCAATCAGAAGCAATTAAGCACATGGTCAGCGCAGATATTGGACTCGGCTGTCTTTCTCAGCATGTCGTTGAGGCAGAATTAAATACAGGTAAGCTAGTGCAGGTTAAAGTGGCAGGTATCGACTTATCACGCACTTGGTGGCTGGTTTGGCATAAAGCGCGCCATCAAAGCCCTATTTGGCAAACGTTTATTGATATTATCCAAGAGGGTTGATTTTAAATATAGTTAAATCATGCAGATAAAAAAAGCTTCGCACAGAGAAGGCGCTATGCGAAACTTTTGAATATAAGGACTATTTTCTGTAGCTAAATCCCGTTAACTACGTTTGGATACTGGCTTATCGAGCCTAACGACTAAACTGTCACAAGGTACGTTGGGCAAGATATTATCCGCTGTCGCACCACTTAACCAAGCGACTATACCATGGCGCTCATGGCGTCCGATGACCAGCAGATCGACGTCATGTTTGTGACAGTAATTAACGATACCCTCACTATTAGAGATAGCCGTCGTGACTTCCGCGTTTACCTCATCTAGCTCATTACGAATTAAAAATTGCGCGAGTTTTGCGCGGGCTTCTTGGCAACGCTCATCGTCAATCTCATCATAGAGACTTGAAGCAGGTACTAGCTCATAACCAAAACCAACCATGGTATCTTTGACGATATGCAGTACTGATAGCTTAGAGCCTGGACGATTGTCAACGATACGTTTGGCTTTT
This sequence comes from Pseudomonadales bacterium, assembly GCA_038235315.1. GTDB lineage: Bacteria > Pseudomonadota > Gammaproteobacteria > Pseudomonadales > Moraxellaceae > Psychrobacter. The sequence goes on from JBBSUA010000051.1 coordinate 3,453, forward strand.
TGCGCGACGATATCGGCATCAGAGAGTAAGTCAGTGACTAGTAAAATATGTTGGTAGCTCATGATTATAATCCTCGTTCTAAGTTACCTTCATAGTAGCATTACTGTTAAGTAGCTGCACATTATCTTTATGGGTAGCTTTGCTAGTGGCGCTAAGCTTTGTCAACTATAGCGACCTTTAACTTTTGCCAGCTACCTTGACTTCTAAGCAGGCTAACCCCATCTATCAGCGTTAGGCAAATTCTATTTGATTGGTCGAATACACCATTAAATATAAAAGCCAATGAATCTAAATAGCCAAAATATTTCTATAAATACAACTTTATTATTTTAATTTAACTGCGCTTTACTATGACATTAATAGTCACAGAAGCAATAAGGATAACTATGACTGATACCGCATTTAGAGCTGACTTGACCTTGCATCCCGAATTTGAGCTGCTTGAACATCGCCATATTGAGGCGCTATCGATGGATGTGCTGATCAGTCAGCATGTCAAAACTGGCGCGATGCACTATCATTTAGCGCATCCTAGCGATGAAAATGCCTTTTTGGTGGGCTTTCGCACTCAGCCGATGGACTCAAAAGGTGAGGCGCATGTTTTGGAGCACGTTGCATTGTGTGGTTCTGAGAAGTTTCCTGTGCGTGATCCGTTCTTTTCGATGATTAAGCGCTCACTTAATACCTTTATGAATGCGATGACCGCTGCCGATTGGACAGCTTATCCGTATGCTACGCAGAATAAAAACGACTACTTTAACTTGTTAGCCGTTTATTTGGATGCGTCGTTTTTCCCCAATATTGATCCGCTAGATTTTGCTCAAGAAGGTATTCGTGTTGAGTTAGATGCTGATGATAAGCCACAGTTTAAAGGGATTGTCTTTAATGAGATGAAAGGCGCGATGAGTGATGAGGTTGATCAGCTTTATCATACGGTCGCCCATCATTTATTCCCGACGACGACTTATCATTATAATTCAGGCGGTGATCCTGCTGATATTCCAGACTTGACTCATACTGAGCTGGTTGATTTTCATCAGAGCCATTACCATCCGTCGAACAGCGTGATTATGAGCTTTGGTAATATTCCAGTCGCGCAAACGCAAACGAAAATGCATGAAGATGCGCTGACACGTTTTGAGACCGGCAAAAAGCACGTTTCGCGTCCAGAGCAGCGCTTTGCTGCACCTGTCATTGCTACTGACACTTATACCGCTGACGAGGCGGGTCCTGATCAAGTACATCATGTGGTCGCTTGGTTGCTACCATCGATTACGGATCCCAAGCAGCGCTTGGCATTACGTCTATTAGAAGGCGTGTTGATTGAGCACGCTGGCTCGCCATTGCGTGCTTATCTTGACAGTCATCCGTTAGGTAAAGCACCAAGTCCGCTATTGGGACTCGATGACAGCCATTATGAAATGGTGTTCTATACGGGTCTGCGCGGTTCAGAAGCTGAGCATGCTGAGGCGGTGGAGAAGGGTATTATGGACTTATTAGCTGAGGTTGCTAGTAAGCCTATCGATGATGAGACTATCGAGACTATACTGCATCAAATCGAGATTGATCAGCGTCATATCGGTGGTGATAGCATGCCGTATGGTCTTAATTTATTACTAGAGGGTTTTAGTACTGCGATTCATGACGGCAACCCTCTCGATGTGTGGGAAGTCGATGAGCATCTATTATGGCTACGTGAGCAAGTCGTCGACGAGCAGTGGTTGCCTAATCTAATCAAGACTCATCTGCTCGATAACAATCATCGCGTCCGTGTGACATTGACACCTGATAGCGAAAAAACAGCGCGTCTTGCTGCTGCTGAACAGGTGCGTCTCGATACTATCGCTATGGATATGACCGCTGATGATAAAGATATTTTGCGCAAGCAAGCGTTAGATTTAGCAGCGCGTCAAGCAGCACCAGATGATTTGAGTCTATTACCAAAAGTCGGTCTAGAAGACGTCCCTGCTGATATTAGCTTTAAGCAAGGTTCAAAAAAACAGGTCATATTAAGTGGCGAGGATAGCACGCTATTTGAGTATGAAGCGGGTACTAACGGTCTGTATTATTATCAAGTCATTGTACCGTTAACGGATGCTATCAACGTCAAAAATGCCGACAAGTTACCAGCTAATGATGTCATTAATCATCCACTCTTGCCAATTTATTTAAGTCTATTATCTGAGATAGGTACAGACTCAATGGATGCTTATGAGATGCAAGCCAAGCAAGCTGCGCATTCGTCAGGAGTGACCGCTCGCATTAGCCAACGTACGACTATTAATAACAGTCAAGCGATCAGCAGCTACTTTGTGATGGCGACACGGGCGCTCAATCGTAAAGTAGAGGCGATTGATTTGCTTAAAGAAGTCATGGAACATAGTGTCTTTACTGAGCATGATCGTATCAAAGAGATATTACAGTCGCGTCAAGCCTCTTGGCAGTCGCGTTTATCCAGTGCTGGACATGCTTATGCATTACAAACCGCCAGTCGTGGCATGAGTCGTCAAGCACATTTAGAGTATGTGCGTAGCGGTCTGCCAGCGTTAAATGCATTAAAAGACTTCTTAGCTCATGCAAAAGATGATGATGCGCTTTGGGATCAACTAGCGACTAGCTTGATGAACTTACATCAACGTCTGCTTAGTTTACCTAAGCACGCCGTTATCATCTGTGAAGCAGATCAAACCGAGCGTTTAAGTGCTTTGATTGTGGATAGTTGGAAAGAGAGCAAATCAGTCAGCCAAGCACCAAAAGCTATAGATTTCGATACAGATGCTAGTATTCCAAGTGAGTTTACCCGCTTGTCTTTAGACTCAGCTTTAGATGGTAAAAAAGATGTGGCTCGTGCGCTTGAGAGTGATCCAATCGTAGAAGATTTAGCTTGGTTAGTAGCGACCAACGTTTATCATAATGCGAATGTGTATACCGTACCTGCGGCTGATCATCCTGATACTGCTGCTCTGATGGTACTTGCGCCTTATCTACGTAATGGCTACTTGCACAGTGCGATTCGTGAGCGTGGCGGTGCGTATGGTGGCGGTGCTGGTTATGATGCTAATGCTTGCGCCTTTAAGTTCTTTAGCTATCGCGATCCAAATTGTAGCGAGACCTTTGCACATTTTGATGCCAGTATCGAATGGCTACTCGATGAGCCACAAAGTGATGAGCAGTTAGAAGAGGCTATCTTAGGTATCATATCTGGTATGGATAAGCCTGGCTCTCCAGCTGGCGAGGCTGTCAAGGCTTGTTTTGCCAATTTGCATCATCGCGGTGAGGCATGGCAACGCAAAATGCGTGCGGCGATATTAGCAGTCACTATCGCTGATTTACAGCGCGTGGCTAAGCAATACTTGCAAGGGCAAAAGCATGTACGTGCAGTACTTGCCCCATATGATAAAGAAGAGAAAATAAAAGCGCTTGGCTTTAAAGTATGTAAAATTAAAAGCTAATACACGTATTAATCACGCATCAAAAAGCCAAGCATTATGCTTGGCTTTTTTAGCACTGAGTACACGTTAATAACGCTTGATACTAATAACGCTTAATACTCAGATCTTTGGCGATTTGATCTTGATGAATCGGGAACTCTTCACGATCATTAAACTGCTTACGATCGGCAAAATAGCTGGTCAAAGTACGGCGGACTGCCTCAAAAGCTATCATATCCCACGGAATATCTTCCTCTTTAAACAGCGCGGTATCTAAACTCTCTGAGCCAATACCATAAGCGCCATCCTTTAGATCAGTGAGATAGATAACATAAATTTGACCGATGTCAGGGATGTCAAAGACGCAATACAGCTGGGGATTGGTCACCACGGCATCAGCTTCTTCGTAGCTTTCACGTGCTGCGCCTTCTGCGATAGTTTCACCGTTTTCCATGAATCCTGCGGGTATAGTCCACAAGCCGTATTGTGGCTCAATAGCCCGACGACATAACAATACTCTGTCTTTATGCACGACTAATGAGCCGCAAATAACTTTTGGGTTTTCATAATGAATGTAATGACAATTGGGGCATACCAAGCGCGGTATATTATCAGTGGCGGGTATTTTGCGTTCAGCTTCGTGACCGCATTCGAGACAATAGCGCATATCAACTGCCTTTTTTAATGAGAAATTATGGTTTAAGTATCAGAACTATATTCTTATTTTATAATTATAAATCTTACTCGACCCTCCACGCTTAAGATAGCACAGATTTGTTTAGCATTAAGCAGTCACACAAACAACATGCAGCTACCGTTATATTACGCTAGTCTAGTTTATGATAGAGATAACATGAATACTCAAAATGTTGGCTTCGCGATAGCTGTTTCTATGTCGATATCTTTGTATAGTCAGATGAAAATAAAAATGTTATGAGAGTTTAAACGCGATATTGGTATAAATTTTACTGGCGTGCTGAGTTCTCAGAGGCTGAGCAAAATTCATACCAATAGCGCTATAACACTTTTGTAGTAAACTCACCATAGTCTACTATAGGGTCGTGACCCTGTTCAACGCTAAGTAATACATAGGACAACTATAATGACGACATCCCAGAATTTTGTACGTTTTGATGAACTAACGGTTGCATTACCGTCTTATATTCGTCAGCCAATGCTCAAACAGTTGGCTGAACGGATGCAGAAAGAGCTGTTAGGAACAATAGCGTCACCAACCACGTATCCGTTAGATGACCTCGCTCATAGTGCCCGAATCTTAGACAGCCTATATCAGACTCCGATTGCTGATGCGTCAGTATTAGTCGCGATTACTCATGAGCTGCGTCCTAAGCTGTTACTTACTCGTCGCGCGGTACACTTAAACAGCCACGCTGGCGAAGTCTCTTGTGCGGGAGGTAAATATGAAATAGGCGATGGTAATAATGTAGTCACCGCTTTACGTGAAGCCTGTGAGGAGACGGCACTGCCACCAGATAAAGTACAGCTGCTGGGACAATTACCCATTCAAACGTCAAAAAGTGGCATGAGCGTGCGCCCAATTGTAGCGCTAATTGCACCAGATCTCATATTAGTGCCTGAAGTTGGGGAGATATCACGTATTTTTTGGGCAGATTTTGAGACGCTTATTACTCAGCCTACCGTGGAGTATTCGATAGAGTATGCTATGCAGGGACATGCTGCTACGACCTTGTTGACTCCAAGCTGGCAGATCGATGGTGAAACTGTTTGGGGACTGACAGGGCGAGTGCTGGCAAGCTTGCTTGAGACTGGATTTGATCGGCAACTTGAATGGTATTATCGATTACAAAGCGCAAAAAACTGATTATGATAGGTTGATAATGTTCAATATGCGCTAGCTATTTAAAACAAAAAGCAGCCTTCATTTTTCTCAGTTTTGAGTAAAGCTGTTTTTAATCTTATTTATAATAATCATCATTTTTCTTAAGCCACCAGTTCATATTATCTTGGCGCTTAGCCCGAAATGCTTCTAATTTATCGGCAACGATACTATTATGCTGGCGTGCTGTATCAAGCGCAAAAAGAATCGGCACTGAGGATAATACGCCAAAGCGTATTTTTGATTTAGGCAACTCAAGCCCATCACCGATATCATCACCAACCAAAGTACGCGTAACGCTAGCATTGACCATTTCAACAAAACGACCTTTACGATTATCCTCACCCATCAGCTGCCGTGGTAAGTCATGCAGTGCTTTTGCTAAGGGTCGCCCCATCTTAAAGTCAAGCTGTTGAATAGAGAGGTAAGTATAGAGCCACTCCCAACAGGCGGCTTCATCTTTTGGCAAGCGCTGTAGGTCGACACCCATCCAATAACTGGCTAGATTCCATAGATGTAAGATCCCTTGTGCCTCCTCAGGGCTAATACGTGCACCAAGCAAGCGCAGTCCGCGCATAATTAACAATGAAAACTGCAAATGAGTCGCGATCATATCAGTCTGATTAATAGGGACACCCCAATAGTCGGTGTTCCATCTACCATCAGGATGATGATGTTGATAACTGTC
>JBBSUA010000052.1:0-9406 GCA_038235315.1 Pseudomonadales bacterium
AGGGTGCAGTATTGGGTACGTGTTTTGTCATTTTGTGGTCACAATTTAGGATAAAGGTTTACAGAGCGTAGTAATTCTGCTTAAATAGTTCATATTATGAAACTAAGTTTCGCATAGCGGAACAAATAATTCAAGTACTAAGTAAATGGTAAACATATATAACTCTCTTATACTGAAATTTATAAAATTTTCATACTTAGCGTCATACATCTAGTAAATCAATTATTACCTGTTGGTCGGGACGACTGACGACAAGGAGCGCAACATGGCACAATCTAGCAGCCCAAGTTTTGATTGGGAAGACCCTTTCTTATTGCGTGATCAGTTGACCGATGAAGAGCGAATGGTAACTGATACAGCACGCCAGTTCTTCCAAAAAGAGCTGATGCCGAACATTGTTAGCGCCAACCGTAACGAGCATTTTGATCGCAATATTATGCGCCAGATGGGCGAGATGGGATTGCTTGGCGTGACTATTGAAGGCTACGACTGTGCGGGTATGTCCAGTGTCGCTTATGGTCTGCTGGCCAAAGAGATTGAGGCAGTCGATTCAGGGTATCGCTCAGCGATGAGTGTACAGTCAAGCCTAGTGATGCACCCTATCTATGAATATGGTACCGAAGAGCAAAGAGAAAGATTCTTGCCCAAGCTGGCATCTGGTGAATACGTTGGCTGCTTCGGTCTAACGGAGCCAGATTCAGGGTCAGATCCCGCTTCAATGTCGACACGTGCGCGCAAAGTCGATGGCGGTTATGAGATGAGCGGTAACAAAATGTGGATCACCAACAGTCCTATCGCTGATGTATTCGTCGTTTGGGCAAAAGATGATGAAGGTATCATTCGCGGCTTTATATTAGAAAAAGGCATGAAAGGCTTGTCAGCACCAAAAATCGAAGGCAAGTTTTCGCTACGTGCTTCGGTCACAGGTGAAATTGTGATGGATAAAGTATTCGTTCCTGAAGCCAATGCCTTTCCTGATATCCGTGGACTCAAAGGACCGTTTGGGTGCTTGAATAAAGCACGTTATGGTATTGCTTGGGGCTCAATGGGTGCCGCTGAATTCTGTTGGAAGGCTGCGCGTCAATATACGCTAGATCGCAAGCAATTCGGGCGTCCACTAGCCGCAACTCAACTTGTACAGTTAAAGCTTGCCAACATGCAGACAGAGATAACGTTGGGTTTACAAGCAGCGCTTCGAGTTGGTCGATTGATGGATGAGCATAATGCTGCGCCTGAGATGATATCGCTGATCAAGCGCAATAACTGTGGCAAAGCCCTTGATATCGCTCGCGTCGCCCGCGATATGCATGGCGGCAATGGCATCTCTGATGAGTATCACATCATCCGTCATGTGATGAATCTTGAGGCCGTTAATACCTATGAAGGTACTCATGACATTCACGCGTTGATTTTAGGTCGTGCTCAGACTGGTATTCAAGCTTTTTTCTAATTTTACCAGAGTTAAATACAACGTTAGAATAAGTTTTGACTTAGCGTACGTTAGAGTTTGGCTTTTAAAGCTCAACACTAGCGTGCGTTCTTTAATTTCTAAAGCTTCAAAAATATTAAAATAAAATAGATATTGAGAACGATATGGATAGCAACTCGCAAGGCGCACTTTATGGCATCAAAGTTTTGGATTTATCTAGAGTATTAGCCGGGCCATCCTGTACGCAAATTTTGGCGGACTTAGGGGCAGAAGTTATCAAAATCGAGCGCCCGAATATTGGCGATGAAACTCGGCATTGGGCGCCACCAGCCTTTAGCGATGATACCTCAGCATACTACGCAACCATCAACCGCAATAAAAAGTCGCTTACCGTTGATATTACAACACCAGCAGGGCAAGCTATCATTAAGCAACTTTTGGCTGACAGTGACATTGTGGTTGAAAACTTCAAGGTCGGCGGTCTTAAAAAATACGGTTTAGATTATGACAGTCTCAAAGCGGCTAATCCGCGCCTAATCTACGCCTCATTGACTGGCTTCGGTCAAACAGGACCAGATGCTAAGCTGCCGGGATATGATTATATTATTCAAGGGTTATCAGGACTGATGAGTATCACGGGTCCAAGCGATGGTGAACCGCATAAAGTCGGCGTAGCAGTCGTCGATTTATTCGCAGGTCTGCAACTCACGATTGGTATTCAAGCGGCATTATTGGCACGTCAGCATAGCGGACTTGGTCAGCAGGTTGATGTGGCGTTATTAGACAGCGCATTGGCGATGCTCGCCAATGTCGGTATGAATCATCTCGCTTCAGGTAGCGTGCCTCCGAGATTGGGCAATCAGCACCCTAATATCGTCCCTTATCAAGTATTCGCAGGAGCAAGCAATCAGCACTTTATTTTAGCCTGTGGTAATGACAATCAATTCGCTAAACTCTGTCAATTACTAGCAGTAGATTGGCAGCAAGATAGCCGCTTTGCTAGCAATCCAGCACGGGTTATCCATCGTAAGCTGTTATGCACACAACTCGCTGAAAAGTTCGCCAAAAAGCCGCGCGCGTACTGGTTAGAGGTCTTACAGCAAGCAGGTGTTCCAAGCGGTGTTATTCACAATGTCGCTGAAGCACTTGCACTGCCACAAGTGCAAGCCCGTGAGATGATTGTCGATTTTGCTACTCATAATAGTCCTGTAAAGGTGTTGGGCAACCCAATCAAATTATCAGCATCGCCAGTTACTTACCGCTCGCCACCGCCTTATCTAAGTGAGCATACAGACAGTACGTTGACCGCGCTTGGATACGATGACGATATGATAGCTAAGCTCAAAGCCGACGGTATCGTCTAAATATTGTCTAAGTATAGTCGGCTCGATTTAGAACAAATGCAGTATAGCTAGTAGAGATCTCTGTAGCATTAACATAAAAAAGATATCAGTGCAGTCACTAGGCCGAGCGCATAGACGTAAAGCCTAAACGCTGCTCCATCTGTTCAGCCAGTTCAATGAGAACCGCACTGACTTCCTCGCGTTTAGACTCATATTCAGCCTGCAAAAAACTGACTGCCATGCCAGCGACCGCATTTCCTGAGGCGTTCCGAACATAAGTGCCCAAGCAATACATGCCCTCACGCAGCTGACCATCATCAAGCGAGATACGACTGTTATGAATAGCAGTCAACTCGTGAGACAAATCAGTAAAATTGCTAACACCCTTTGGGGTAAGAGGTTTTGGGAATTTGCCTTCGTACAATGTTTCGATACTATTCATCGATAGCGTTGAGAGCATCGCTTTACCCGTTGCCGAAAATACGGCAGGCACACGGACACCTGCGCGAAAAGTAAATCCAAGAGGTGCAAGCGCTTCATGACATGCCAAAAATACCACCTCACCCAAATCCAGCTTGGACAAGGTCACAGTGTGTTGCATCAATATAGGATAATGAGCGATCAGATCCTTAAATAACTGGATAATACTCTGTTGATGCTCGTATTTTCCTGCCCAATACAGCAAGTATGAGCCTAAATGAAATCGACTATCAGCATCTTTGTAGATGACATGCTTAGTCAGCAAGCTTTGTAAAATATTATGAGTAGAGCTGCGAGGAAGCCTTAGCTGTTTGGCGATATGAGCCGCAGTCAAAGGCTGCGAGCTATCCGTAATCAAATCCAAAATCTGAAAGGTCTTGTCTAAAGCAGGAACGACCGTTGTGTTCATAAGTAACCTATAAATAAAAATAAATAGTAAAGGCAAATAGCAAAACAGTGACAATAATAACAACAGTGTCACTCAAATATTAAAAGAATTATTAATAAAGGTTGCAAATGGCAGCAAGCCATTATTATAATGATGTCTCACATATAGAATTATTGTTCAATATACTGAACAAATAATTCTTAATCAACCCTTAATTTAGTGATAGCTCATTTTTTATGACACACTTATTTTAACAGTGATTGTTACAACCATAACTGTTTTTAGCTATTTTTTAATGGCTAAGGATATTTAACCAGCACACAGATCAATGACAAGGAGCGTTACTATGTCAAAAACTACATTACAACTATCGAACCCAAGCTTGCTCAAACAACAGTGCTTTATCAAAGATGGCTGGCGTGACGCCAGTGATGCCGCCACTATTGAGGTGACCAATCCTTTCAATAACGAAGTCATCGGTACTATCCCAAGCTTGACCACTCAAGATGTCAACGATGCTGTCACTTATTCTCATGAAGTCCAAGTCAGCTGGGCTGCCAAAACGCCTCAAGAGCGTTCAGTGCTGCTACAAAAATGGGCAGACCTTATCGATGCTAATAAAGAAGACCTAGCGATTATCATGACTGTCGAGCAAGGTAAACCTTTAACCGAATCTCGTGGTGAAATTGGCTACGCGAATAGCTTTATTCGCTGGTTTGCAGAGGAAGGCAAACGCATCTATGGCGATGTCATCTCAGCTACCCAATCGCAGTTACGTTATGTGATCTTAAAGCAGCCCGTTGGTGTTTGCGCGGCGATTACGCCTTGGAACTTTCCAGCGGCAATGATTACACGTAAAGCTGCTCCTGCACTTGCGGCTGGCTGTACGATGATTATTAAGCCCGCCACTGAAACACCATTTTCGGCTTTGGCGATGGTGGTCTTAGCTGAGCAAGCGGGTATTCCAGCAGGTGTTATCCAAGTCGTCACTGGTAAATCCTCAGTGATTGGCGAGGTGCTAACCGGTGACGCGCGTATTCATAAGCTATCATTTACCGGCTCTACCGAAGTCGGTCGTACCTTAATGGCTCAGTGTGCGCCTACGATTAAGAAGCTGTCTTTAGAGCTTGGCGGCAACGCGCCCTTTATTGTATTTGATGATGCTGATTTAGAAAAAGCGGCTGATGGTCTCATCGCTTCTAAATATCGTAATGCAGGTCAAACGTGCGTTTGTGCCAACCGTGTCTATGTTCAAGCCAGTATTAAAGATAAGTTCTTAGATATTTTTGTTAAAAAAGTCAAAGCATTAAAAGTGGGTGACGGTGCCAATGATGGCGTCGATATCGGGCCACTAATTAATGAAAAAGCGCTACAAAAAGTTCAAGCATTACTAAAAGATGCTTTGGATAAAGGGGCGACATTAATAACTGGTGGTGATACCAATAACGCCTCTAATTTAAGCTTTAACCCTACGGTCATTACTGATATTACGACTGACATGGATATCGCTAGCGAAGAGATCTTTGGCCCTATTGCGACTATTTTTGTCTTTGAAACCGAAGAAGAGGTCATTCGCGCGGCTAACGACACGATTTATGGACTCGCCGCTTACTTTTACTGTAGCGATTTTGCACGCTCATGGCGTGTTACCGAAGGCCTAGAGTACGGTATGGTTGGGCATAATACGGGCATGATTTCGACCGAAGTTGCACCATTTGGTGGCGTTAAGCAATCAGGATTTGGTCGTGAAGGCTCTAAATACGGTATCGAAGAATATGTCGTCACAAAATACTGGTGTAGCGATATCAGCTAGATAACTTAACCAATACCTTTTAATTTCTACTGCAAAAATAAATATAAGGATATTCTAATGACTACTCAAGCAAACAATCATCAGGCTCAGAATAGCTCAGCCGACAATCACAGCACTAATCAATCTTTGCTTGAGCGCCGTAAAGCGGTGCTACCCAAAGGTCTTGGCGTGGCTTTTCCTATCTTTGCCGCTCATGCCAAAAACTCAGAAGTGTGGGATATCGAAGGCAATCGCTATATTGATTTTGTGGGTGGTATTTCAGTACTGAATACGGGTCATAGCCATCCAAAAATCACTCAACGGGTGCATGAGCAACTGGATAAGTTTACGCATACTGCTGCTCAGATGATTAACTATGAGTGCTATGTCGAGCTTGCCGAAAAGCTATGTGCAGCAGTGCCAATTAGCGGCGACAAAAAGGCTTTCTTTTTGACTACAGGCGCTGAAGCCGTCGAAAATGCCATCAAAATTGCGCGTGCAAAAACAGGTCGCTCAGGTATTATTTCTTTCGTTGGTGGCTGGCACGGACGCACTTTAATGTGCATGGGTTTGACGGGAAAAGTTATCCCGTACAAAAAAGATTTTGGTCCAATGCCAGCCTCTATCTTTCATGCGCTATTCCCGTGTGAAGAGCACAACGTCACAGAAGAGCAAGCATTACATAGTCTTGATATGATTTTTCAAGCATCTATTGATCCTAGTGAAGTGGCGGCGATGATCATTGAGCCTGTGCAAGGCGAAGGTGGTTTTCATCAAGTAACCCCTTCATTTGCCAAAGCGCTGCGAGCTATCTGCGATGAGCACGGCATTGTATTGATCTTTGATGAAGTGCAGTGCGGCTTTGCTAGAACCGGCACTTTATTTGCTACGGAGCAACTAGGCGTTGAACCTGATTTAATCACTAGCGCCAAAAGTTTAGCGGGTGGTTATCCGATCTCTGCGGTTATTGGTCGTAGCGAAATTATGGATGCTCCGCAAATGGGCGGGCTGGGCGGTACTTATGCTGGTAATCCTTTAGCTTGTGTGGCTGCGCTTGCAGTGATGGAAGTGATTGAAGAAGAAAAGTTACTTGAGCGCAGTATTGAGATTGGCGACAAGATTGAAGCCTTCTTAAAAGATATGCAACTGAGTACGATTGGTCATATTCGTCATAAAGGTGCAATGTTAGCTTTTGAATTAATCGATAGTCACGGTAATCCCGATGCGGTTGCGACTACTAATCTTAAAGCCAAAGCTTTTGAGCATGGATTGCTACTAGCGTCTTGTGGCATGTATGGCAATGCGATTCGAGTTATGGTGCCATTGACCGTCGAAGATGAGGTGCTACAAGAAGGTCTTGATATTATCAAAAAGCTATTAATGGCTTAGTAGTACGCATACATACAGGGTTAATAACGATAATAACCTCTCATCAGTAATCATTACAAGTAAGGCGCTGTCTCAAGCGTATGACTTTAAATTCAGGGTAGACAACGGCGCCTTGCAAGACAAGACGCCGTTGCTGTTTTAAGCAATATTAAACCAAAATTGTTAAGGTATTTTAAATAAAAAATTAAATTTTTATTGAAAAAATGTAATAGACGGAATAAGCATGGGATATAGATGCTCAGCTAACTTAATCAGCATGAGTTTATATTATCAAGGATGACACAAAGACAAGGAGCAGATTATGTCTGGATTAAAAAAATCGCTAGGGATGTTTGATATTATTGCCTTAGCGTTCGGTGCAATGGTTGGTTGGGGTTGGGTGGTACTGGCAGGGGGTTGGATCATCTCTGCTGGTACATGGGGCGCGATGTTGGCGTTCTTCTTAGGGGGTTTGGCAGTGATACTGATCGGCGTCACTTATGCTGAGCTGGCAGCATCGATGCCTGTTACTGGTGGTGAGCATACTTATACTCATAGGGCACTAGGGGTCAACGTCTCCTTTATTTGTTCATGGAGTATTCTATTTGGTTACTTCTCGGTAGTGGCTTTTGAAGCAGTAGCGCTACCGACTGTGGTTGAATATTTTATCCCTAACTATAACCAAGGTTATCTATGGACTATCGCTGGCTGGGATGTCTATGCTACTTGGGTTGGGGTTGGGATGCTAGGGTCAGTAATTGTCACTTGGCTGAATATTCGTGGTATGGAAGTCAGTGCTTGGTTCCAAAAAACGGCAGTCGTTGGTATATTTTTGGTCGGTATACTGCTTTTCGTTGGTGCTGCACTGTACAATCCTGCTACCTCAAATGCCGTACAAGCACCTGCGTTTATTGGCGGTGTAGCTGGAGTGATGGCAGTTATCGTGATGGTACCCTTTTTGTTTGTAGGCTTCGATGTGATTCCGCAAGCTGCTGAAGAGATCGATTTGACGCGTCCCAATATTGGGAAGTTTTTGATCATCTCAATAATTATTGCTGTACTTTGGTATATCGCTGTCGCTTGGAGCGTGGGTACGACGCTACCACTGATACAAGCAGAAGGTTCAAGCTTAGCAACCGCTGATGCGATGACCAATGCGTGGCAAGGAAAATGGGCAGGTATATTGCTCGTGATAGGTGGCGTACTGGGTATCTTATCCAGCTGGAACGCGTTCTTAATTGGGGGTAGTCGTCTGCTTTATGCGATGTCCAAAACTCATATGTTGCCAGAATTTTTAGGTAAATTGCACCCAAAGTACAATACGCCTGCTAATGCCATCTTACTCATTGGCGGTTTAGCAACACTTGCACCATTATTTGGTCGCAAGATGCTAGTTTGGATCGTTGATGCTGGTGGCTTTGGTATTGTCATTGCTTATACTTGTGTGGCTATCTCTTTCTTAGTGTTACGCTATCGCGAGCCTGATATGGTGCGTCCGTTTAAAATACCAGCAGGCAAGCTGGTAGGCATAGTTACTATCATTTTAAGTTTTAGTCTATTAGCTTTATATATGCCAGGTATGCCTTCGGCGCTTATCGGCATTGAGTGGTGGATTTTCCTTGGTTGGACAGTGCTAGGTCTTGCCCTTTATGGCTATGCCACTATGAAAAATCCAGGCAAGAGTGAAGCGATTATGTCAGAGGAATTGCGTGAGCTTAAACTGGTTAATCAACAATGGCTCAAGGACAATCCGCCTAAACAGAGATAAATTAATATTTTCAATTAATAAAAAATCCTAGCTATATAGCTAGGATTTTTTATGTCAAGACAAAAAGAACTCATCTAGGGCAGGCACGTTCAATAACTATTTCTATGAATGCTATTTATCACGTGTTTCTGTAGGGAGTGTTGTCTGAGATTTTCCTTTAACGATAGATACAGGAATATTTTTGGTTGCCTTAGGCAGAGGTTCAATAGGGTCAATACTGGTAAAGTGATCGGATAATTTGCTAAAAGGTTTAGGCGTAGGCTTGAGATGTTTTTTGATTCTTCGTACTGCATAAGCATCCGATCTTGCTTGCTCCTCGCGCAGTGAGTTCTCATATAATTCTTGATAAACATTAATGGTTTCTTGAATCATCTCACGCATGGTAAATCGATTGGTCATTGCAGGTCTGGTAACGCTCTCTAACTGATTTTTTACCGCTTTACATAACGCTTGTGCGTTGTACTTTTTGACGAGTCCTTGAGGGTATAATGGCTGCAAAATTTCACTAAATGCGGCTTGATCCCAACCAATCACGGGCGTACCCAAATGAATAGCCTGTAGTGCATTAATACCAATAGACTCTGGCTGATTGGCAAGCGCCATAACGATATTGGCTGCAGATAACCATTCACGCATGTCATTACGCTTGCTACCGACATAAGTAATACGATCACTGAGTTCCAGCGCCGTCGTACGCATACGAAAGTCCTCGTGAGACACGTCGCCATTCCTATAGTCTTCATCCATAACGATGACATGGATGTTAGGAAACTGCTCTTGCAAATTACCTAGAATATCAATCAGCCATTCTTGTCCATACTCGTTGCCAATAACAGTC
>JBBSUA010000053.1:0-9322 GCA_038235315.1 Pseudomonadales bacterium
AGGCTCTTTCATTTGCATCACCCATGTACCGTCTTGCTCACTGACCTTAATCTGTGCGGGCTCACCACTCCCGACCGTATAACACCCATCAAACACTGACAAGTCTGGTGCAACTTCAACCGTTTCAGTCTCTGAAGTTATGTCTTTATTATCGCTACAACCTACCAAAAACAACACACTACAAGCAGTAAGTCCGATCGCCAGCGTAGTAAGTTTATTGCAAATAACATCTGAGCGTAAGGGCATAATACTGTCATCCTACATTAGTATATTAAAGGGTCTTGATACGAGTGTTATTTTAACAGAAATTTATAATATTTCTGTTTTGATATGTCGTTTTGCTATTTTATACTTTTTGGTTTTATACTTTGTGATCGAGCTTATAAGCATCGTATTTGTTATCATTGAGCCTGCTTAATTTGCTACACTATAGAACATTAAAATAGCATCAAACGATATCAATTAAGTAGAATGTAATGACAATCTTAGCTTACTAGTATGGCTATACTCTATTCAGCCAATGAACATTTATACATTAGGTCAATACGTTTTTATGTCAGATAATTATATGTCAACACCGTCTATTACAACAAACAATGCCATTGATCCCATGGCAGCCAAACCCAATACTACCGTAGCTTATACTGATGGCGCGTGTAAAGGTAATCCTGGTGCCGGCGGTTGGGGCGCGCATCTTATATTTAGCGATGGTCACACCCAAGACTTATATGGTGGCGATCCTGAAACGACCAATAATCGTATGGAGCTGATGGGTGCGATTCAGGCACTTACACATAGTCCACGCGAGCTTAAACTTGAGATTTGGACGGACTCAAGCTACGTCAAAAACGGTATCACTGATTGGATTGCCAATTGGAAAAAACGCGGTTGGAAGACAGCCAGTAAGAAGCCTGTTGCTAACCAAGACTTATGGCAGCAGCTAGATGAGCTGCGCCAAGCACGTGATGTTGACTGGCATTGGGTTAAAGGTCATGCCGGTCACGCTGGTAACGAAAAAGCTGACGAGCTAGCAAACCTTGGCGTTACCTCTAGTAGTGAACAAGTAGTAGTGAACCAGACCTCAGCAATACTAAAAAAAAAGAGTCAATAATGTCTAATAATAATTCAATAGCGCCTGAAAATGATTGGCTAAAATTTGATCCTCTCGGTCTGGATATCGCGGATGAAGACTTAGAAGATGAAGATCTGGAAGAAGACTATTATGAGGATACCACTGACATGTTGATGGCTACTGATAAAATGACTGCTGATATGATCATAGACAGCGATGCACCAACGGATACACCAAAGTTCGATGGTGATACTAGCCGTGCTAATCCACATTTTCGAGCGTTATTGCCCAAACCTATCCATCGTCATGAGTCTAATCGACAGCTGATTATGGATACTGAAACCACAGGACTTGATGCCCTTAAGGGAGATCGTGTTATTGAAGTCGGTATCGTCGAGATGATTGATCGTAAGTTCACAGGTGAAAAGCTACACGTCTATATCAATCCCCAACGCGGTATGGATGAAGAAGTTATTCGTATTCATGGTATCTCTGAGGCATTTTTGGCGGACAAGCCTACTTTTGATCAAGTTGCTCACGCACTTTACGACTTTATGGATGGTGCCGAGCTCATCGCTCATAACGCCACATTCGATATGAACTTTTTAAACATGGAATTTGCCAAAGTTGGCATGACAGACTTTGCGCAGCGGGTACAAGTGACCGATTCGTTGGTAATGGCGAAACGCCAGTATCCCGGACAAAAGAACAATCTTGACGCCTTAGTACGTCGCCTAAATGTTGGCAAGCAGGAACGTACCTTCCACGGCGCTTTACTCGATTCTGAGATTTTGGCAGAAGTTTATCTGGCAATGACCGGTGGTCAAGTCGCACTAGCAATTGAAGAGGACAGTCAGACAGATGGCGGTCATACTATCCATACGAACTTTGCCAATCTTGCTTCGTTATTAATGGACTCGACAGTAGATGATAGTGCCAATCAAGTTTGGTTCACCCAATTGGCGGAAGAGTACCCTGAGATTAAGACTAGAATGTCACAGTGGTAAAACACGAATAATAGCTAGACTAATGACTAAATAACAACGACACTGTTAATCGTCACCTTCAATCACTGACAACGCTATATACCAGATGATAAAAATCAACTATTATAAATTATCATCTGTTATCACATTCGAAACTTTAAGTACTTTATGGAAAAATAACTATGAGCCAGATTGAGCAAACAACCTTGTCTACCCCTATGCTTAGTGTCACTAATTTCAATCTGCCGTCATTGCATCTTTTGCATAATGAAATTATGGTCACTCTCAAAGACACCGAAAATCATCTAAGTGAGTTTAATGATGACAAAGAGCAAGCACCTTTATTATTAGATTCAATCGATGTGCTGACTCAACTGTCTTGTATTTTTAAGCTGATTTCTTTGGCTGGTGGACAGGTATTGAGCACTGCGATCGCGCAAGGTTTGCAGAAACTTTATGATGAGCGTGATAATACGAATACTGCGTTAATCATGGATCTATCAGAAGCAATCATGACTTTTGATCGTTACATAGAATTTGTATTGTTGACTGAAACTATCGAACCCTCATTACTCTTACCTATTATCAATAAGCTGCACGCCAGTAGCGGGATAGAAGCTATAGGTGATGATTATTTTGCCAATTTTGGTAGCAGTAGCGTTGTGATTGCCAATCCTGAAAAAAACTTTCAATCGTTAAGCACCCTTAATCTTGACAGCACTCTCCTAACTAATGCTTATCGTAGCGGTCTTAGTGTGCTACTGACCAAGCAAGATACGTCATTAAGTTCAGACGCTGAGCAAAAACTCGATGCCATGAGTGCTGCCTGTGCGTTGATAGCAGCACATACTGATAGTTTATTCTGGCAAGCAGCAACAGCCGCTGTCACCGATATAAAAATGCTTTTGCCCCTTAGCCTGAGTCAAAAGCATACGCTGATTTATTTAGAGCAACAGTTCCACAGCTATCTACCTGTCATGGATGCACGGTTTGCTGATTTGGTCAGTTTTGCGTGCCAGCGAGACAATGCAGAGGCGACAAAGCTACGGGCACGATATGCCGGCAATCAGTTAGATTCCTCACAACGCGAGCAAATGAAACGTTTTTTATTTGGTCCAAACCGAATCATTACCGATACTATTAATGATCTTGTACAGGATCAAATCAATAGTATTAAAGAAAAAGTCGATACCTATGCACGTGGCGATACGATTAACCCTATTGCAATGCAAGTGGAACCAATCGTCAATGATCTCGTGGAGCTTAGCTCAGCACTCAGATTATTAGGTCTAGTCGATGCATCGACGTCACTAAAATCTGCAGCCAGTGCAGTTGCAAAATGGAATACCCCAACACCTAGCGATTTTGATCACTTGTTACTGTCATTAATGAGTGCAGAAAATGCGACCATCGCTATGGCAGAGATGCATACTCCAGGAACGGTATATCTGCCTCTTAATAACCAAGATATCTCATTACACCAGTTGAATACGGCATATGATACGTTGGTTCAAGAGAGTCGCACTGCTATCTCTGTCGCCGAACAAGCTATCAATGATTATTTTTCTGAGACTGAACGAGATGTTATTAATATACAAAATATACCTGATACCCTGCGCCAAGTAGCTGGTGCTATACGCTTCTTACAGCTGCCTCATTCAGCCAGTATGCTTGGTCAATTGGCTACAAACATGCAAGAGCGGCTTACAGACAATCAGCATATCGACGATAATACGCTCGCCTGTATTGCTGATGTGATTATGTCAGTAGACTATGGCTTGGATGGCTTTGAGCATAATCATCCTGTGAGCAAACAAGCGCTAGATGTTGGTCAACATAGCTTAAGTCAGCTACTCGCGGGTTAGTGTATCGAGTGTTCTCTGCTATTTATTTTATGACGTTGCTCACAGTAATGATTTTTGGATAGTTTTTGGATTGGTTTTGAATAACTTCAGTCCTGTTTTGGATAGTAATATATGACCACTGCTTTTGTGCTTGATAATGAAACTGTACTATGTCAGCGAACGCTTACAGGCTGGTTGCCCATATCAGTTGCTTTGCCGGATCACGAAGCTGCTACCACTGACGAACGTCAAAGCTATCAGCTAGGATGTGTTGAGCTATTTGCCAGTATAGCGCCAAGTCAGTGCGCTACCACAGATATAATAGATACGATGGATACGTTAAGCACGCCATCAACAATCGCTATCACTTATCATTATGCTCAAAACAATAACATTGCTTTGCCTATAATAAGCGATGACAGCGATACGATAGCCCACTCGGTAGTGATAGAGAATGACTCTGAAATCATATCTTTTATCTCCTATCGACAGCTAATAACTCAATTGCCCTTTACTCTCGCCGCCCAACTGAGCCAAGCCATTCAACTGTTGCGTTGGCAAGCTGATACGCAGTTTTGTAGTCGTTGCAGTAGCGCCGTCAACCACGCGAAACTTGGCGAGCGTGCGATGGTATGCCCTGTTTGTCATTTGCACCAGTATCCTCGTGTGCAGCCTTGTGTTATTACCGCCATTACCCGTCCCAATCCACAAACAGGCGAGATGCAAATCTTGCTCGCCCATCATCATCGCTATGGAAAACAAACCCCGCCGTTACAGTATGGGCTGATTGCTGGCTTTGTAGAGGTTGGAGAAAGCCTAGAGCATGCAGTAGTGCGCGAAGTTGGTGAGGAGGTGGGGATTAGCTTGACTGATATTCGTTATGTGAGTAGTCAGCCATGGCCATTTCCCTCTAATTTGATGTTAGGATTTCAGGCGTCTTATGCCGGTGGCGAGATTGTACTCCAAGAGGATGAGCTGTCACATGCTGACTTCTTTGATATATCAGACTTGCCAAAGATACCTTTTAAAGGCAGTATTGCCTACGACTTAATCGCGCAGATTGTCTCTGAACAAGGCATGACGCTTTAAATATTTTTATCTACTATCGCTTTTTATGCCAGCCTTGAGGCTATTGATTGAATGCCCAGTACTATTAACGCCCGCTTAGAATACTTACCTATTTTGTTTGATACGTTGTCCCTTGACACTATGCCTGCTGACGTACAGACAAAGATTGCCCGCATTGATGCTTGTTTACCACAGACTCAGTGCGGTCTTTGTGAGCATCCAGACGGCTGTCTACCTTACGCCGCTGCTATTGTTTTAGATAATGAGCCTTATAATAAATGTGTGCCCGGTGGACAGCCAGTTACTGATGCCATAAAGCTCATTCTTGACGTGAGTATAGGCACAGATGATAACAGTATAGATAATGTCATTAGAGATAATGAAAATGCAGATGACAAAGTGAAGCCGTTGGCTACTGTGTCATCGAAATGGTCAATAGACTCTATAAGCAAGCGCCCCACAGAGGTGCGTGCCATTATCCGCGAAGATGATTGTATTGGTTGTACTAAATGTATTCCTGCTTGTCCAGTTGATGCCATCGTCGGTACGGGTAAGCATATGCATACTATCTTTACCGATTTATGCACGGGTTGTGAGCTGTGTATCGCGCCCTGCCCAGTTGATTGCATTGATTTAGTCGTCATCGAACGCGAGCTGACTGTAGCGGAACGTATTCAGGAACAAGACGATCTAAGGCAGCGTTATCATACTCATCTCGACCGCGTGACTAGGCAACTGGCAGACAGTAGTAATGCTAAACCCGTAGTCAGTATGGTAGAGGCTAAACTTAACAATGCGGCTAGCCAAACCTTAGATATCAGCGCGCAACAAGCAAAAGATACGATTGCTGCTGCTAAATTGCGCAGTAAGATTAAAAAACTAGAGAAACAGCTGAGTGTACGTCCGAATGAGGACAAACAAGCTGAACTCGCAGTACTACAAGCAGCGCTTGCGCAGATATAATCAGTTCCATTCAAAACGGATACAGTCAAATAAACAGCGCTCCTATTAACTCACTAGCCACGATAGCCAAAACGCCATGAGTAAAACTGTTAAGCACAAAACTGCTGATACGCCACCATCACGGCTTATGCCTAAGCGTGACGTACGGCCGTTCTTTGAGAAGTTAGCAGCAACGATTGAAGAACCTATTACAGAGTTGCATTACAAAAGCAACTTTGAGCTGCTTATCGCTGTTATTTTATCGGCGCAGGCGACTGATATCAGTGTCAATATCGCTACCAATCAATTATATCCAGTAGCGAATACACCTAAAGCAATTTGGGCGTTGGGTGAGGAAGGCCTCAAGCCTTATATTAAAAATATTGGTCTTTATAATGCCAAGGCCAAAAATGTGATCAAAACTTGCCGCGACTTGATAGATAAGTTCGACAGCGTCGTTCCTGATAATCGTCAGGACTTGGAGTCATTAGCAGGCGTTGGGCGCAAAACCGCTAACGTGGTACTGAATACCGCTTTTGGACAGCCAACTATGGCGGTTGACACTCATATCTTTCGGGTAGGTAATCGCACTGGACTCGCCACGGGTAAAAACGTCTTGATCGTTGAGCAAAAGCTAGTAGCGCGGATACCTGATAACTTTATGCTTGATGCTCATCATTATCTGATTTTGCATGGGCGTTATACTTGTCAGGCGCGTACACCAAAATGCGGTGAGTGTCCGGTTTATGATGAATGTATGTTTAAAGATAAGGCAGCTTTTGCAGAGATCTAAAAGTAGTACGTAGGAGACAAGCCAATGCAAACTATTACTGCTTTAGTATTTGATGATTTTGAAACCTTAGATTTATTTGGCTCGATTGAGATGTTTGGAAGCTTGCCAGAGCATTACCACATTCAGTTTGCTTCAATAAATGGTGGTACTATTCAAAATCAGCATAACGTTAGCTTGCAAACTATCGCAGTAAACGCGTTAAACTGTCGAACTGATATTTTATTGCTAGTTGGTGGTCAAGGTACACGACAACTGGTCAATGATGCGCAGTTTTTGGAAACTTTAACTGGGCTTGCTGATCATGCCGATTGGGTACTCAGCGTCTGTACTGGTAGTGCCTTATTAGCCAAAGCGGGTATCTTGAATGGTAAACGTGCCACTTCTAATAAATGTGCTTGGCAATGGGTTACCTCTCAATCCAATCAGGTTGATTGGGTCGAGCAAGCACGCTGGGTAGTCGATGGCAAGTTTTATACGTCATCTGGCGTCAGTGCAGGCATGGATATGGCGCTTGACTTTATTGCTGATAGACAAGATCGGAACACCGCTCTACAAGTTGCTAATCATGTGGAATATAGATGGCAGGAAGACAGTCAACTTGATGAATTTTACCGTGCTTAGTATTTTTAGTGACTTATTTGCTTAGCAAAGTCAGCATTCAATTACCTATAGTAAGTGATAACTATCCACTAATCGCAGCTTTGTTAGCGCTGGTCAGCTAATATTAAAGCTACCCTAGAGTTTTAGCTTGAATCACGTTAAAATACGGTACTTTTTTATTCTATTTTTTTAATTATTTTTAATTATGATTGTCTATTAACATCCAATGATGACTGAGGTTATCGATAACAGTCCCTGCAATTAAGTGATCCCACTATGCGTGAATACAATTTATTTACTTCAGAATCCGTGAGCGAAGGCCATCCCGATAAAATGGCCGATCAAATCTCAGATGCCATACTCGATGCAATCTTACGCGAAGATTTGAATGCGCGCGTAGCATGCGAGACATTAGTCAAAACGGGCGCAGTCGTCTTGGCTGGTGAAATCACAACCACCGCAAATATTGATATTGAACGTATTGTACGCGATACCGTCAATGGCATTGGGTATCATCATTCAGACTTAGGGTTTGATGGCGAGACTTGTGCCGTCATTAATATGCTTGGTAAACAATCTCCTGAAATTGCTCAAGGTGTCGATCGTAGTGACCCTGAAGAGCAAGGTGCTGGCGATCAAGGTCTTATGTTTGGTTATGCTAGCAATGAGACTGACGTTCTTATGCCCGCACCCATTGAGTACGCTCATCGCCTGATGCAACGTCAGTCTGAATTGCGCCGTGCTGGTGATCTACCTTGGTTACGGCCTGATGCCAAAGCGCAAGTCACCCTCAAGTATGATGGTAGTCATCCCATTGCCATTGATGCTGTGGTGTTATCGACTCAACACGATCCCAGTATTTCGCAAGCTGATCTCCAAGAAGCGATAATGGAATCCATTATCAAGCACGTCTTGCCAGCGGACTTATTACACGCTGGCACTCGTTACCATATCAATCCGACTGGTAAATTTGTGATCGGCGGTCCTGTTGGTGATGCTGGTTTAACGGGTCGTAAAATTATCGTCGATACTTATGGCGGTATGGCACGTCATGGTGGCGGTGCATTTAGCGGTAAGGATCCTTCAAAAGTCGATCGTAGTGCTGCTTATGCCGTACGTTACGTCGCCAAAAATATCGTGGCCGCTGGTATTGCTGATCGTTGTGAAGTGCAAATCAGCTACGCTATTGGTGTTGCTGAACCAACCTCTATCTCCATCAATACCTTTGGCACGAGCAAAATTAGCTCTGACGAAATCATACGCTTGATTCGCAAACACTTTGACTTGCGTCCTTATGGTATCACTCGTATGCTAAATCTATTGCAGCCGATGTATCAGCAAACGTCTACCTTTGGGCATTTTGGTCGCGTTGGCTCTGAAACTGCTTTTACGTGGGAAAAAACAGACAAAGCTGAAATTCTAAAAGCAGATGCTGGTTTATAACCCCATATTTACACTATTTTATAGGAGCATATTATGTCTCAAGATAATAATCAAAACGATATGCAAGACAACATTCTAGACATCAATACTAATATCGACTCTGATACTACTGCTGACAACGCTGCGAGCGCTGAGATCACTCCTGAAATGCAGGGGTTTTATCAACGCGCTGATGCCATTATTGGTGTGGCTAATAGTCAATTGGGTGAAGAGGCGCATTCTGGTCAAGTCGGTGCCTCATTGCTGTATGCTGCTGCACGCTATAGCGCATCAGTTGCCTCAATTGGTTTTATTAAAGGCGATGATTTTGCCAAAGAAAAGGACGATATTGTTGAATTTTATGTCAAGCAGTATCGCCAAATGCTCAGTGATAATTTAACCGACTATGCACAAAACTTCGATAAATATATAAATATCGAAAAGCAGTCTTAGTTGCTGTAATCAGCATAAATCACTATGAATACTTTAAAACTTACGTTTTATTTTAGTTAAAAAAGCCTATCAAATAGATAGGCTTTTTTATGGACATATTATTTAAAAATAGTGACAAATCAATCGTGCAAAAAAAGCCCTA
>JBBSUA010000054.1:0-8982 GCA_038235315.1 Pseudomonadales bacterium
AACAAAATATGGTGGAGATGGCGGGAGTTGAACCCGCGTCCGCCAGCATTACGCTCATGAATCTACATGTTTAGTTTCTGTCTTTAATTTTAGTCTGCACCGATCCGACAGTCAGGATGGATTAGCCGATTCTCTACTTTTGAACCCAAAGGATTGAGACAACCCCTTGTGGCGAGCCTACATGCGGACGCTTCAACTTAGTTGACCAACTGTAGGAGATCAGCTACTAAGTAAACAGGGTTTAAACCAAGTAAACTGGGTTTAAGCTGCTAGAGCGTAATTTTCGTCGTTTGCGACTATAACAATATATGTTGGATTAACGAGAGGACATATACTCTCGACATGCATCATTGAGTTTCATCACCAGCGTCGAAGCCAGAACATCCCCAATAGATGAGCGTATTATATAGGATTTGAGCACTGTATATCAACCAATAAGTGGTCAATATTACATTATATTACAGCCAAAAAATCATCACCATTAAATTCGCTTTTATATCACTGCTATTAGACCAAAACCTTGTTTAACCACTGACCAAGACCTTGAATCTGCGGCATGCAGACTTGGTGTGCCATCGGAAAAGTATGATATTCAACGTTATAACCTTTAGAGGATAGCGTTTCAGCAGCACGCTCTCCTAGCATTACGGGCACTACCGGATCATGAGTACCATGTTCAATTAGTATAGGCATATCTTTATTCGCATCATTATAATCAATCTGATCATTAGTTGCCAAATAAGTAGACAAGCAGATCAGACCAGCTAAGCGCTTAGGATAACTTAGTGCCAAATGATAAGCGACTGCCCCACCCTGAGAAAACCCAGCGATGACAATATGCTCAGGCGCAATACCACGTTCTATTTCACGAGTAATCAAGTCCTGTATTTGCTGAGTAGACTGTTCGATTTGAGCGACATCGACTTTACGATCAAGGCTCATCTCAAAAATATCGTACCATGACGGCATCACCATCCCACCGTTAATGGTTACTGGACGATTAGGCGCATGCGGAAAGACAAAACGCACGGCCATATCATTACTCAAACCCAATTGTGGTACTACGGGTTCAAAATCATGACCGCTGGCACCGAGACCGTGAAGCCAGATAACGGCGCGATCTATTTTCTTTTGGGCGGGGTTATGCTCAACGATGACCGCATCTAAATATTGACTCATGTAACTTCCTTTAGTGATAATTAGACTAAACCTAAATCTGATGGTTATTCATCAATTTTCCATGACTTTTGACGTGTTACTACACAATCTTTTAAGTCTTTTATGCTAGGATAAATTTAATGTCTTAAAACCATAGATTTCATAGCTATGGGTACTTTATGACGCTTGATAAGTATTTTTCAATATTTATTATGACATAGACATTTTTTAGATAACTGTCTTTTTTGATTTTCCTCACTCACGCAGCGGTATGTAGCTTATGACCCATATTTTATTAGTAGAAGATGATCCGGCTATTGCCATGTCGCTAAAAGTCACTTGCAAGCGTGAAGGATGGCAGATCACTTGGTTAGACAATGCCAGTAGCGTACTGCCGATGCTGCATACGACTGAGGCGCAAGATTTATCCGCTATTATTCTAGATGTCGGTTTGCCAGATGGCGATGGACTGAGTCTCTGTCAACAGATTCGCCACGCGCCTGCTATTGATAGCTTAAAAGACATTCCGATTATATTTTTGACCGCGCGTAGTGATGAGGTTGATCGTATATTAGGGCTGGAGATGGGCGGTGATGACTACTGTGCTAAGCCTTTTAGTCCACGTGAATTGGTTGCTCGTTTAAAAGCTATTTGGCGGCGCGAGCACATGTTATCTCAACCGTCTACTATTCAAAACTTACCCGTATCTGAACACTTAACTGATAGTACATCCAGCAATCGCCCTTCTAACAGCTCTTTTTCTAATAACATGTCAGGACAAGCACTTACTTTTGAATGTCAATCGGGTACTTGGTATTATCAGCCCCTTAATTATTCACTGATGTGGCAGGAGAAAAAGCTTGAGCTTAGTAATACCGAACGCAAGATTTTATTGACCTTGTTGCAAGCGCCCAAGCAGGTATTTAGTCGTGAGCAGCTACTAAATGCAGTCAGCGACTACCCCGATCATCGTTTGGCACGAACCATAGACAGTCATGTCAAATCAATCCGTAAACAACTTGCAACTATCAACCCTGATATCGATGTCATCCATACTCATCGGGGACTTGGCTATGCGCTGTGTCCTGCATAATGGTTGATAATAATCCTAACCAAAGCAGTTGGTATGCCAAACTACATCCGATTGGTACCACCCAACAGCAATCCACTGAACCAAAACGACTGCTTAACTTAAGTATATTTTTTCGTATATGGCTGGCTGTTGCGTCAGTACTTATACTGTGCGGCATTGTAGTCTTCACTCAACTGTTCGGTCACGTAAAACCCACCGCCCAACAAGTTATCGAAGATACTTTATTAGATACCAGTAAATTATTGGCTGCAAATTTACAGCTGCCCTTAGAGTCAGGGCAGCTGCTTAATGACACTTATCAAAAACAACTGGACAGCGCATTCATCGGCACGCCAGTCAGTGATAGTCGCACTATTGACAAAGCTTCTGATTATGACAAAGAGCCTGCTTATAAAAGAAAAGCTTATAGCAGTTTTCGAGTATATGTGACCGATAGTACTGGAATAGTTGTTTATGACTCATTGCCCGTGCCTGTTAATGCGGAAGGCCAAGACTATAGCCGTTGGAATGACGTGTATTTGACGCTAAGAGGACAATATGGCGCAAGAAGTACAGAGGATGATAACAGTACGCGTGAGAGTTCAATCATGTATGTGGCGCAACCTATAAAAAATGCTTCAGGCAGTCTTATCGGCGTAGTCAGTGTCGGTAAGCCAGTTGCTAGTGTGCTGCCGTACTTAGATAATACTCGTAGGCGGATGCTAGTTACCATGCTACTTATCAGCATAGCTGCGCTCATATTGGCAGGGTTAGTGGCGTGGTGGCTCAAGCAAAGTATCAGTCTAGTGACTCAATATACTGGTGCACTGGCAGAAGATACGCAAAAACCTTACTTCTACTTAGGTCGTGAGTTGAATAGTCTGACGGATACTATTGAAACTATGAAACATCGGCTAGAGAACAGAGCTTACGTCAGCGATTATGTTCATACGCTCACTCACGAGCTCAAGAGCCCACTCACCGCTATTCGTGCCAGTAGTGAACTGTTGGAAGATTATGGGCTTGATAGCGATGATCGGCAGATGCTCAATCACTCTATTGGCGAACAGAGTATTAAGATGCAGCAGTTGATTGACAGATTACTGTTATTAGCAAAAGTTGAGCAGCCTACTTTTAAATTAAATCGTCAAGCCATATCCCTATTGCCAATGCTTAATAGTTTAATAAAAGACAGCAGTCCTAAGCTACAGCAACGTCATTTGTCACCCATTGAGTTATACATAAACAATGAACTATCAGCGACTATAAATGAGAATATTAGCCTCAATGCTGATTATGACTCGATAATGACCGTCTATGCCGATAGCTTTTGGCTCATGCAAGCGCTACAAAATGTGCTAGATAATGCCATTTATTTTGCTGAGAGTAGTGTCATCATTAATATTAGCAGTTTTGATAGCAATATGAACGCAGTCACTATTGATGTTTTTAATGACGGCAAACTGTTACCTGACTATGCTGTCTCCAAAGTATTTGATCGTTACTTTAGTCTGTCGCATCAAAGCCAAGCAATTAATAACTACTCTACTCAGGGTATTGAACAACAACAGGCTAATGCCTCTGAACCTATGCCTAAAAAGGGTACAGGACTTGGTTTAACTCTAGTTAAACAGGTTATTGAGCACCATGGTGGTAGCGTCACCATTAGCAATATCACCGCTGAAAACCACTCCATTAGCGTCTCTGCTACCAATCACTATTCTACTGGCGTATTAGTCAGTATAACGCTGCCTCTAGCTGAAAATAGGAAAGGTTAAGTCTAATGGCTGGCTATAAAAATCTAATTCATTAAACTTCCATCATTTCCACATCTGTTTTATATCTATTTATTTTACGATGGCGTTATGCACACTCGTAACTCAAACTATAGGTATAAATGCTATGCAAAACTCCCTCGCCGAAAATCAATTGATTGAACATTACTTAGGCTATAGTCGCCATGATTGTGTACAAACCTTATCGACCCAAGGAATTGAAAGCATTGCTTTTGGGCATTGGTTAGCGATTCCAAGTCAGCAGTTATTATTGGTATTCCGTCATCAGCAGTGTGTGGCACTTGACTATTATCAACTTGCTGCTTAATCAAAATAAAAATCTATGAGCACTTTAAAATCAACTTTTGAGGCACTTATAAAAAAGCCTTTGGTACTTCTCTAATAAAGTCACTAGAGAAGTACCAAAGGCTTTTGGCTTTATATCAAGACATAAGGTGTTAAGTAATAGAAGATACTGGCGGCTTCACATCAGCGTTTTGACCACGGTTACGTAGATAATGGTCAAGTAAGACAATAGCTAACATCGCTTCTGCAATAGGCGTTGCTCGTACCCCAACACAGGGATCATGACGACCTTTGGTAAGCATATCGACCGCTTCGCCTTGAGTGTTTATACTCTTGCCCGCAGTAGTAATACTAGAGGTTGGCTTGAGTGCAATACTGACACGAATATCTTGTCCAGATGATATACCACCTAAAATACCACCAGCATGATTGGCGGTAAAGCCATCTGGAGTCATCTCATCACGCGATTTGTGGCCAAACTGTCCAGCAACTGCCATGCCATCACCAATCTCAACGCCTTTGACTGCGTTGATACTCATCATAGCGTGAGCAATATCAGCATCTAAACGATCAAATACAGGCTCGCCTAATCCTACTGGCACGCCACTAGCGATAATCTCTAAACGCGCGCCACAGCTAGTACCTTCGCGGCGCAGACTGTCTATGAGTGTCTCAAAGCGTTCAACAGCATCGGCGTCAGCACAGAAGAACGGATTGCTATTTACAAACTCCCAATCAATAGCATCCGTATCTACTACGCTGCTGTACTCATTGCCTATCTGAGTCACATGCCCACGGACTTGTACGCCTAAGCGATCTTGCAAATACTTCTTAGCGATAGCACCAGCAGCGACCCGCATCGCAGTCTCACGTGCTGATGAGCGTCCACCACCACGATAGTCGCGAAAGCCATATTTCATACTATAAGTATAATCGGCATGACCGGGGCGAAAAGTATCTTTAATTTCACCATAATCTTTAGATTTTTGATTGGTATTACGAATCAGTAAGCCAATAGAGGTGCCCGTTGTTTTGCCTTCAAAGATACCCGATATAATCTCAACTTCATCAGACTCACGGCGCTGGGTTGAGTACTTAGAAGTGCCCGGTTTGCGGCGATCTAAATCTATTTGCAAATCCTCTGCACATAGTTCAAGACCCGGCGGTACGCCATCTACGATAGCCAATAATCCCGCTCCATGCGACTCACCACAAGTGGTCACACTAAAAATCTTTCCAATGCTATTACCTGCCATGTCTATCCTTAAACAATCAATTTTATTTATCTATTTATTTATATCTAAATTGCGTTACTGCACGCACTATTTAATATCTGCTTGGACATAACGCTCGAATAACCCGCGATGTTCGACTAGATCATCAAAAGTAATCGCAAATACCCCATGACCACCATGCGCAAACTTGAGCCAGTCAAACTGAATATCAGGATACGCTTGGCTTAGCGCCCACTCACTATCCCCGACTTCACAAACCAGCAAGCCCTCTGGGCTAAGATAATCTGGCGCTTCAAATAATATGCGATGTACTAAGTCTAGTCCATCTTGACCCGCTGCGAGCGCATGCTCAGGCTCATATAAAAACTCAGGAGGCAAGTCTGCCATAATAGCGGCATCGACATACGGTGGGTTGGTAACGATTAGCTCATACTGATGCTCAGCGGGCAGCTTAGCAAATAGGTCAGATTCAATCACATTCACTTGATGACCCAAATCATGATGATCAACGTTAACCCCCGCGACTTCTAACGCCTCTTTATCGATATCAACCGCATCAACCAACGCATCAACAAAACGAGTGGCTAAAGCAATAGCAATACAGCCCGAACCTGTGCATAAATCTAATATGCGCTCTGGATGTGATAACTGCAACATCTCCAAACCATGCTCATAAAATGTCGCTGACTGCTCTTTAGTTGCTGTACCAAGTGGCTTGGCGAGATCATTAACGTCAAAATAGGGATAAAATTGCTGACGAATCAGCTCAGCTATCGGTGAACGTGGAATCAACACTCGCTCATCAACATAAAAAGGTAAATCACAAAAGTAAGATAAATTGATCAAGTAGCTCAGTGGCTTACGCTCAGCGATACGTTCTTCTAGTAATGCTAATACCTTTTGCTTTTCTGATGATGTCAGACGACACTCTAATATTTGTTCGTCAGCGGACCAATCTAAGGACAGCGAATGCATAACAATAGCGGCAGCTTCGGCGAATTCGTCATTCGTTCCTTGTGCGACTACCACATCATAGTTGCGTAGCTGCGTTACCGAAAAGCGAATAAAATCACGAATACTAAATAGCTGCTCACGAGCCTCTTCCAACTCTGCATGTAAGGAGGCGAATTGACCGTGTTCAGTCATTGAATCCATTTCATCTAGGTTCAAGTCCTGATCTAGGCTATCGATCAAACCATCAGAATCATGACCATCAAAATATTGGCTCTGAAATTCTTCCGCGCTCATAGTATGGTGTTCTGACATATTTTTCCTTATTGAATACAGGTTCATTAATGAAGTAAATGACTTTTTATCTATTATAGACGCAAACCACTTATAGCGCCAATCACGCTAACGCTTACTTCTATAAAAGTGTCGTATCAGTCGCATCAATAGTAACGGTGCTTACCTGTTCTACAGTAATAGTTATCTTACTAGAAACTTGCAAAAGCAAAATTTTATGCAATGTGGCAGTCAAATCGTGACTCAATTCTCACTTAACTGTACTTAATACGTCAATAGCTGACGTTTAGTCTCCCAACGGTACAAAAAGGTGTATCAAAAGTTTGCGATGTAACCAAATTATGCGCATAATAGCCTCATTGTAACCATCAACTGTGACTCAATATGATGAAAATAAGACCAATTATCGCCGCTATGGCTATCGCTACCCTTAGCGCCACCATGAGCGTTAGTGCTATTGCCGCGCCTAATGACAGCAATCGTACTTTACCTGTGCGCAACGCTGACAAACTGCCTAGCCTTGCCGTATTAGCTAGCCTCGATGTGCAAGAAAATCGTAATAGATCATTAGAAAATAGCAAAACATCAACAGCTAAATCTAATGATCGTATGGGTCAACTAATTGACGCTAAGCAAGACAATCAAACAGAGTCGTCACCGAACGCAGTGGCTGCTGATAACATGAGCGTGGCAGAATTGACTCGTAAAGATGCGCAATCTGATATCACAGACGATATCAGTGAAGGTCAAGCGGTTGCCGGTTCTAGTGTCGCGTCATCAGATCCATTATCTTTCGAGCTGCCTGAAAGTGAGCAGCGTCAAGACTTTAGTGACGATCCTACGATTAAAAGTTTTGAAGATAAAGATGGAAAAAAAACCACCACGCTGAACTTGTCTAACTATGCTAAGCAAGTAAACGGTGCCATATGGTCACCAAACATGAATGTCAACTCAGCAATGACCATTAAAATACAAGCCTTACTTGACTGGAATCATGCCTCTCCTGGCCCTATCGATGGTGGATGGGGTATGAACAGTAAAAAAGCCCTCATCAACTTTCAGAACATGAAGGGATTGGCGGCTACTGGTAAAATGGATCAAAATACATGGAATGCTTTAATCAAGAATGTTCCTGCTAATAAGCCCGTTTTAGTCACCTATACCATGACAGATGATGATATTAAGACCAACTTTGCTACTACGCCTTCGGGTTCAGAAGCTAAATCCAAAATGAAAGGTCTATATTATCAAGACATCAAAGAGATGCTTGGTGAGCGCTTTCATATGGATGTTCGTTATCTAGATAAGCTCAACAAAAACAAAGAATATAAAGCGGGTGAGACGATCACCGTATTAAATAATCGCGCACCGCTGAATCAGCGTATTAACCGCGTGGTTGCTAATAAAGCAGATCAAACGCTATATGCCTACAACGGTGACAAGCTAGTGGCTACCTATCCGACGACTGTGGGTAGTGATAGTACACCTTCGCCACAAGGTACGTTTAAAATTGTCAATAAAGTTAAAATGCCGTGGTATAAAGCTACAGTGGGAGAAGGCAGTCAAAAACAAATTCATATGTTACCACCAGGTCCTAATAACCCAGTAGGTGTCGTATGGATGGGTTTATCTAAGCCCTCTTATGGTCTTCATGGCTCACCTAAGCCTGAAGGTATCAGTCGCCAAGCTTCCGCAGGTTGTGTGCGCTTGACTAACTGGGACGTACTTGAGGTTTATGCCAATATAGAAAATGGTGCAACGGTTGTATTACAGTAATCAGATATCAATTAGTATCTACTGATATCAAATAGGTATTTAAAGCCATTTGTCTACATCGATAATAAAAAAACAGCTTCCTATATAGAAGCTGTTTTTTTTGGTTTTTATAATATTAATGCACCTCAATACTATCCATAATCGTTATTTCTGGTATTTAGATTTATAACTTTTAGTTTCTTTAGCAAGGTAGCTCTATTAAATAATGAGGTCTTTATAGCCTTCTTCATTACCAGTAATGCGACTTATTTTTTTGGTGAAATACAATCCAGCTGGTATAGAGACTAAAACGCCAATAGCGACTACGACTTGAATATGTGCGATCTCATTAAAGCCAGTCACTAAAGCAGTAATCATGAATATACCGACGATAACAGTGGTTGCTATAGAGTAGATTACAGAAAATAAAGGCCAG
>JBBSUA010000055.1:0-8834 GCA_038235315.1 Pseudomonadales bacterium
AAAAGTAAGGACTAATACGTCCAGACTTAAGCACAAATTCACCAAATTTTAGTACTTGGTTGTCAAGCGCGAGCTGAATAAAGTCATGAGACGAAAATGATGTGCTGTGCATGGGGCTTCCTTATAAACCAATGATAAATGGGCAAAAATTTTGTTTTATGGTACGTATGAGTGTTTAGCTTGACCAACCATTGATATGGTAGTCATTCATATTCGCATAGCGGGTTAGCAAACCACAACGCGAGGAGATATTAAAATAACAGTGGCCGTCATCACACACTTGCATATCCCAACCTAAATGATAAGCGGCGGCAATGATATGACCCGTAAACAATCGAATTTGCCGATACTGACAACGATGCTCCGATGCACTGACTATTTGTCCGAGCAGATAACTACGTAGATGCTGACAAATTTGCTCTGCACTATAGCTTTGATTGACACTTTTGCGAGTAGCGCATTGTTTTAATGCATGAACCGCTACACTACAGACCATGATATCGGTAGGAAGGCTGCCCAATCCTGTCTCAAACTGCTGCGGCTGCAACGCCACTTGCCAATCATCTGCATACAAGCTGCTAAGCAATTCATCAGGATTATAGCTTCTAGTTACCTCGCGTAGAGACATTGACGCTGACGAACTATTGGCAGTATTACGAATACTCTCATTATTTACAGTAGCCTCGATAGGACTGTTAGCTGTCGAAAATCCATAGCGAGTGAGCTTAGGATAATGGCTGATAACCTGTTGAATATCTGCCATATCTAATAACGTCATAGACTCAAGTGATGTCAGCAATGGTTGCGCATTTTGACTATGGTAAGGGCGATAAAAACTATCTGGTAGCGCGATAAGCTTTGCTGCACTTAGCAGCGCTAGATGTTCAGCAAAAGGCTCAGAAGCCATCAGTTGCCACTTTGATAACGTATCATTATTAGTATCATGAAAACGTATAGATTTACCATAAAGCCTACGCAGCTGGCTATTGGCACGACGAGCAGGTTCTGGAATATCACTCAGCGAGCGAGCTGGATCAAGCGGGGTTTGAGTGGGATCAAAATTTGGATGAAGGATTGCTGGCTGCTGACTATTTTGCAAAGTAGCTGATAACTCAGTATTGTCTTCTGCAAGACCCTCTCGCCCTGATGCTAATGGGGTGCTTGGTAAATCATTATCAGAGGCAAATGGTTGAGTCATGCTTTCTCCATATTAAATAAAACAACAAAGCTTTAAAGCTTGAATACTTAGAAATTGAATAACTTAGAAATTGAATACTTAGAAATTGAATACTTAGAAATTGAATACTTAGAAATTGAATACTTAGAACTTAAATAAAAATTACCGTTGCCAATAATTTTGGATAATTGAACGCGCCATTAAGACTCGTCTTGCTGCTGCAAAATATCATAATAGCCTGCTTTCCAATCAGGAAACTCAAGCCATACCAATGGAATATTGCTATGCAAACGCTTACCTGTCATTGACGTTTTTGCTTTATCGATTTCAGGCAATGTTGTGCCTACTTGCTGACTCAACCATGTGGTTAGCTCAAACGTAGTGACCGTCGAATAGTCAGTCGCAATATAAAGCGGCTTTGGCGTCTCTATAGTCAATACTTTAGCGATAATCGTGACCAAATCGCTATCCATAATACGATTGCTCCAATCATCGCGAGCGATAGGGTCTTTTTTTTCCTCACGAGCTTTGCGCAGACGCATCAACCGCTCGCGTCCATAGATGCCACTCGGACGTATGATAATGGCTTTATCACCGAAGCCTTGTTGTAGCGCTTGCTCCGCTTGCAATATTACCTTTGACGCCTCACGATTAGGCGTAATAGGCACAGTGTACTCATCAACCCACTCGCCATTATTTTGTCCATAGACGCCCGTCGATGAGATAAATACGATACGCTCAAGGGTGTTTAATTTATCCGCAAGCTCAGCAATATGCTGACAAATAGCTAAATAGCTGTCGTTATAGCCGCTAGTCGAATACTCGTCAGGGGTGACAATAATAGCGATGCCAGTAAAATCTTGCAGCTGCTCGCTGCTAAGCTTAAGGGCATCAGCTTGCATAAACTTTGCTTTATCATTCAAACCATAGTGACTACGATCGCTGCGGGCAAGCCCAACTACGGCTAGACCCTTTTGAGCAAGCAAGTTAGTCACAGGTAAGCCAATATCACCTTGACCAATGATGAGCCACTGTTGGGTTGTCATAGCCTATCCTTATTTATAATGATATTTATAATAATGCTTAACTGGACGGGCATTATATGCAAGATGATTAAAAATAACGCATATAGGCCAGTTTAATATCGTCATTCGCATCGATGCGGTCTTGCCATTCATAACTGGCATCAAGTCGCACTGCTTGGTTTTTATCGATATCGTATTGCAGCCCAAGAGTAGTAATCGGTTGCCAATAATGACCCTGTACATCAGCCTGATCGCTGTTGCCATGATACCAATATGGCAGTTGCAATTGTGCCTGTGCACGTAACCGATTGTTAATCTGATACAAACAGCCTGCATTAATACCTGCACCCACGCGATAACCTTTATTGATACCACGACCCGCTTGTACTGCACCTGTTGCTAACGTATAGCAGAGCTGTGGCGGCATCTCGCCCGTATTGGCGCGCGCTGTGCCAAGTGCCCATGATTTACCATATTCTACTGTGGTACTGGCGACTAGGTGATCATCACCCTCTTGCTGTGAGCCGTCATTGATACGTGTCGCTTCTACACTCACGCCCCATGTCTTACCTTTTTGAGCAGAATTCACGGGATTAAAGGAGCGTCCACGAATCAGTGTAAAATTCTGCAACACTACGTTTTTAGGCTGACTATTATCTTTATCATTATCTTCGTTGTCATAAAAACGTAGCGTAGCTGCTAGCCCTTCTAGATTAAAAAACTGATCAAACCCTGTGCTACGATCAAGCGTATCATGGAACCCAGCACGCACACCAAGATCAATGTAACTATTATCACCGCGTTGCCCAATGCCGAGGTTTGCGCGTTGTAACGAATGGCGGTCAAGCGGATTATTATTAGAGACATCAATAGTGAGCAGTTGTAGCTTTTGACCGTCAGCTGACATGCTAGAGGCTGGATTTGTATCTGCTGATTTTATCTTATTCACGGTATCTTGAGTTAAGTCTTGATAGCCCAACTTTGCCGCTTGCGTCGCTTTGTTTAATTGTGCTTGACGGACGCTACTATCGGCAGGTGTATAACGACTGCTTGCTAGCAATTTTTCCTTATTTAATAAATTGACCACATCGGACGGTACTACCACATAAGGTAGCTGGCTTAAGAGATGTTGCTTGGGACGTACCGAATCAATAAGCCGCAAAATCTCCGAAGCACAGTTGTCGGTGGCAAAGTAATAAGGTAACGCTAAGTCTTTGGTCTCCCAAACATGTAGCATTATTTGCTGCACCTCACTTGGAGTCAAATCCAATAGATAGGTCCAAGTATCACGTTCATCCACTTGCAAGTAGTTTGCAAGCTTTTTGGGATAAGGGTCAATTTCGATAATATTGTTATAACTGCCACTCGTTGATTTGAGCGCAAAAATCAAAAACTTATCGTCTTTATCTCCATCAACCGTGTCATTGAGCGCGTAGGCATGACTAATTTGGGTAAAATCTTTAGCACTGGTTGGTGAGTCGATACGCAATAAAGTGTGGGCAAAAGCGGAAATAGGATTGTCCAAATACTCCTCGGCAAACATCACTGACAGCTGCTCAGGAGCTAATTTTTTCATCCAACTATCAAGCTCTGGACAGTCAGCTTGTAGGCTTGAGATATCCATGCCTAAAGTCTGGGTTAGCCAGTTTATCCGTGCTGGAAAACGGCATAATACTGAGTCATTGTTACTGGCTTGGGTACTAACTTGAGTACTAGCTTGGGCATTGACTTGGGTTTTGCTACTATTACCACCTTTATTAATAGCGGTCATCTCTTTCGCCAATGCCATTAGCGTTGCATCAAGCTCCGCAGCTGAGTCTTGCTGACCGTTTGCACTTAAAAAAAAGTCATTATTATCAACTAAACTCTTATTGTTCTTTTTCGCAAAAACACCTTTTTTATCATCGATAAAGTACAGCAATCGTCGCCATGTCGTATGTTGGGCAAGATTATCACTCTTAACTTGATTACGCCAAGCTGCTAATAACTGTTCAGTGTCTGCATGTTGAGTTACTGATGTGCTTGTATCTCTATTAACTTCAGCGCTAACATTCATGGTATCACTCAGGTTGATCTTGCTTTGAGCGGGTGCAAGCTCACCTGTAGTGACTAGTGATAGGGGTGTGGGCAAAAATGCCTGTGCTTGCGCAGATAGCAGTAGCCCCGCAATCACTAGAGGCAAATTGGCATATCTATACAGAGTGCTTAGCGCAGTAACAGCGGGCAATTGATTTGATAGGATAGTCATAAGGCAGTATCTCGCATTGTGATAGGTGCACGCCATTGAAGTGATTAATCGTTATAACAGCTAATTGTTGCCAAAAAAACAAGATAAAGACTTACACATATATCGCATGCTTGTTGTCTCTGTTTACTATAAAATCTGAGCATCATGCATTTTTTGTGTCAATATACCTGACTGCTATGAATAAAATTATGAGTAAAGATACGGCACCACTCTCTACACCGACTTCGCCTATACTAAAACCCAAAGTATCAATGAGTATCGATAAAGGGCAATTATCATCGGCGACTTGGCTATGCTCACCTAATAGTAATAATCGTCCAAATGGTATGGATATCGATACGATTGTTATTCATAATATCAGCTTGCCACCTGACGAGTTTGGCGCTTGCAACCCTGATGGGCTGCACTATGTCAAAGCCTTGTTCATGAATAAGCTAGACTGGCAAGCACATCCCTACTTCCAAACTATCGAGGGTGCAGAGGTCTCAGCACATCTATTCATTGAGCGCGACGGTACGATCACCCAATTTGCAAACTTCAATGAGCGAGCGTGGCATGCTGGTAGATCCAGCTACCTTGGACGCCCTGAATGCAATGATTATAGCATTGGTATCGAGCTTGAAGGCTCAGATTTTACGCCCTTTACTGACATGCAATATGAAGTCTTAGCAGAGGTAATTACAGCACTATATAAGGCTTATCCAAAAACACGCCGACATCTAACAGGGCATAGTGATATTGCACCAAATCGTAAGACCGACCCGGGTGATTATTTTGAGTGGCAGCGGTTACGTAAGATGGTCTCTCAGCAGATAAATAACTAGGCTATTTTACTAGCACTGTACATTCCACATCCAATTCATTTATCTGTATGGCGAAAATGCTATAATCCGTCAGTTTTTTGACACCTGTCAATTATCAGACAAATTAGCACAATAGGTTCCCATGGCAAAAAGTCGGTTATTTCGTTCAACAATGGTGGTCAGTAGCATGACCATGCTGTCCCGTATTTTAGGCTTAGTACGTGACATCGTATTGCTTGGTGTGTTTGGTGCGGGCGGATTAATGGATGCCTTTTTGGTCGCCTTTAAGATTCCCAACTTCTTACGCCGTCTATTCGCTGAAGGCGCTTTTAGCCAAGCTTTCGTGCCCGTATTATCAGAATATAAAGAAAAATATAGCTTACAACAAGTACAAATTTTGGTCAGTCGCACCTCAGGGGCGCTGCTGCTAATTTTGTCAATGCTGACGGTAGTGGTCATTTTGTTGGCACCGTGGGTAGTGACGCTATTCGCTCCCGGCTTTGCCGATCAACCTGATAAATTCGCGATTACTGCTGAATTGCTACGCCTGACCTTTCCATATTTATTGTTTATCTCCATGACCGCTTTTGCCAGTGGCATTCTGCAAAGCTACGGGCGTTTTGCGGCTCCCGCCTTTGCGCCTGTACTATTAAACCTATGCATGATTGGCGCCGCACTTATGTTTGCACCAATGTTTGAGACGCCTATTATGGCGCTCGGCTATGCCGTGGCTATCGCGGGTTTACTACAGTTATTACTGCAACTGCCGCAATTGTCACAACAGAAACTGTTAGTCATGCCCAAGATTGATTTTCAGCATGAGGGCGTACGACGTATTTTGAAGCTGATGCTACCTGCTATTTTTGGCGTATCAGTTACCCAGATCAATCTGTTGCTCAACACGATATTTGCGTCGCTGATGATTGGCGGTTCGGTCTCTTGGTTGTATGCGGCTGAGCGGATGAGTGAGTTGCCATTAGGACTGATTGGGGTGGCCATTGGTACCGTTATTCTGCCAAGCTTATCAAAAAGTGAAGCTCAAAAAGACGATATTACCTTTAAAAAGACCATCGACTGGGCAGCGCGATTGATTGTTTTGGTCGGTCTGCCAGCGGCGGCGGCGTTATTCATACTCTCTGATGTATTGATGCAAGCGCTATTTTTACGAGGTGAGTTTACCTTGCGTGACGCGCAAATGAGTTCACTGGCGTTACGTAGTATGGCTGGTGGTATTTTAGGTTTTATGCTGATTAAAATCTTTGCCCCTGCTTTTTTTGCTCGTCAAGACATCAGAACGCCCGTGAAGATTGGTATTATCTCTGTCTTTGCTAATATGATTTTTAGTGTCATATTCATCGGTATATTTTACTTTTTTGATATTCCACTGCATGGTGGTTTGGCGCTCGCTACTACGGGTGCATCCTTTGTGAATGCAGGCTTGCTATATTATTTCTTACATAAGCGTGATATTTTTCGCTTTGACAGTCATTGGAAAAAGCTATTTACTCAGTTCGTAGTCGCTACGGGTTCCATGATCGGTGTGCTTTATCTGATGTTACCTTACTTCCCTGCCGACTCTGCTCAGTGGCAACGTATAGTCGCCCTACTCATCATGTGTATTGTTGGCGCAGTCGTTTATGGAGTCGTATTATTAGCTACTGGCTTTCGTCCGCATCAGCTCAAGCATGGTTAGATAATCGCATAATTAACGACATCAAAATCTGCAATGATGGTTGCTATTATTATTAATCGCCATCATTGACCCTTGATAAATAAATGAATCTTAAGGTTTACTATGAATACTAATTTTTTGACATTGCCTTCGGTATCTAAAACAATGACGTTTGCCAGTAGTGTATTGATTGCCAGTTTATTCATAACTGGCTGTAGCAAAAATGATACTGCTGAGACTGATATTAAAGCTGAGAGTACTGAATCTGTTGACACTCAAGACACAACTAGCCAAACCATCAACACGGTAGATGAAAAAGTTCCAGAAAAAATGGCTACCAACTCTGAAGCAAGTGCAGAACCCGATACTGCTGCCGCTAGTAGTACTCTTAATCCAGCAGCAAATTCTGATCAGCAAAGCTTAGTGACCAATCCTACCGAAGCTGGAACACCAGAGGACACGGTTAAGCAAGCACTTAATGCCTTGTACTATGGCGATATCAAGGACGCTGTTGGCTACTATAGAGTCGATATGGAAAACTTTGAAGCGGAGTTGGCCAATACCCAAAGCGCCTTTCAGCAGACGGTCGAGAGCGTCACTATTACTAAAACACAGTATAGCGTTGATAGGATACGCGCCACCATTACTGGCGAGCTGAAGCTAAAAGGTCAAAGCGAGCCTGCGCCTTTAGTGTATCAGCTACGAAAAGTAGGCAGTGAGTGGAAAATTTTAGGTTAAGAAATCTATTTAAAAAAGTCTGGACAGACTGATATAGAAAAGACCCAGTTGCACGTCATAAAAAACGTATCCGTTTTATTTAGTATCGCCTATAACACTTAGTCCAAGCATGACGACATCGGCGATAAAACCGTCCATATCGCAGACTTGTGGCATATAGCCCCACTGCTCAAAACCCAGCTTACGAAACAGACCTAAGCTGGGTTTATTATGCGCAAAAACTAGCGCGACAACATTGCGAATACCTAAGCTTGGCGCTTGCATGAGCATCCAACGTGTTAATAAGCTACCAAGCCCTCTGCCATGATAATCGTGATGCAAATAGACGCTAATCTCACTGCTAATATGATAAGCCGTGCGCGCATATAAATCGCTAAAACTACCCCATGCCACTATCGTCGATTCGTTGTAGTCTTTATTCTGACTATTAATTGACTCAACCGTTTGCTCGGTACTCACAATAGCTTTGACAACTTTGACCACATAGATGGGACGCGTCATGCTATTTAAGTGCTCAGCGAACCACGCTGCGCGCTCATCAGTAGTGACTGCTACTAAGTTGGCTGTTGCTTGCTTACCATCGATACTTTGATTATAAATACTCAAAATTTCTGGCAAATCATTAATGCCTGCGAGCTGAACTGTAAACTGATCATTGAGCATAGTAATAGGTGAAGCGCAATTAACGTCAGACATAGCCGCTCTCATAGTTAGGGTTAAATAGTTAGTGATTGATCGTTAATGCTGTTCGCAATGCTATTTTACTTTATAATGTCAGCTTTTGAACACATCAACTTTGATTATCGATGTGTTTTTCATTTTTTATTCGGTCTTATCATAGCTGAAATTTATGAATACCTATTTTCTTGAGCAATTGATTGCACCCTCACAAGATATGCATGCGGGCAATACCCCAATAGCGTTAGCGGAGTGCGTGCTGACCATCGGTAACTTCGACGGCGTGCATTTGGGTCATCAAGCGATGCTGTCCCAAGTACGCACGTTAGCGGATGCTCACAAACTTAGCTCGGCGGTTATGATATTTGAGCCGCAACCACGAGAGTTTTTTGCGCCAACCACAGCCCCTGCGCGCTTGACTAATTTAGCGGAAAAACAAGCCTTATTAGCAGAATATGGAGTCGATACTTTAATCGTAGCGGGCTTCGACGCT
>JBBSUA010000056.1:0-8817 GCA_038235315.1 Pseudomonadales bacterium
TGGCGACGATTCATCATCTGAGTCAGCTCATCTTCATTCGCGTGTTTCAAAAT
This sequence comes from Pseudomonadales bacterium, assembly GCA_038235315.1. GTDB lineage: Bacteria > Pseudomonadota > Gammaproteobacteria > Pseudomonadales > Moraxellaceae > Psychrobacter. The sequence continues at coordinate 54 of JBBSUA010000056.1, forward strand.
CTCTTTTTTGCTGTCATCTAATATTAATAGCAAGGTGCGAAAAACATAGACCATAAAAATTGCTTTAGGAAGCGCCAGATAGACATGTGTTGAGCGCCAAAAAAACGCTGAAGAACGTCTTAGATGATCCAAGCTCTCCCAACTCAAGTTACCATTATTAAAAATAGAGGTCGCCATCGCATTTTCGGTCGTCATCATCTCACCGTAAGTGACATAACTGTAGCCAGCGTTAAGTATAGAGGACGTGGTTAGATGGCGTAAACTGGGTATACCAACACCCAAATAAGGAACGATCATTGCTAATAATATTAAGAAAATTTGGATTAAAAACGCCTTCCAGATATAGACACGCCGTACTAGCATCATCCCTAGCATTGCACCGCCCACTAACGATACGCCAGACACTAAACTGCTGTGCCCCATAACTAGAATGACAATAGCGATATAGACGCTATAAGTAGAAATGAGCAATATTTGTGACTTATGCAAACGCTCATCGTCGTTTTTGATGTCGGATAAATGACCAACCATCCACCAAAAGAAAAGCCCTATTAAAGTAATAGCTAGCCATATTGGATATAAAAACGCCATATCAACATAAGCTTTGAGCGTATCTTGTCGTAACCAAACTGAAAAACACCACAGCCAATGTAAAGCGATTTCCATGACCATAAATAACGCAAGCAGCGACGCTCGATCTGCTGCTTGCCACTCAAAAATAATTTGAGAGAGCTTATTGTGACCTAGTTGGTATATCGATACAGACATGTATGCGCTATCCAGTGCAAGTTCTTCCAAGGTGGTTTTTCAATATTGGCAATTTTTGGAAGATTTTGCAACTACCTTATGCATTAATTACATAAATGAGTAAGCGTAGATATTTATGACGTTTATTATTAGGGCGTGTCCTCAATCTGAGCATCATTTATGACAGTGATTGAAAAGACTGCCAAATACCTTGTTGTTCAAGGGCTAGAAGCGGCACATCGCCAATACGACGCCACGGCATATTGCTACCATGAAAGTCGCTACCTATTGAGGCGGCAAGCTCATGTTGCGCAAGACTACGATCTACCATTCTACGTGTGCTGAGTGGTTCGCTATTGGCAGGCAACTCACAAGCATCACCACCCAGCGCTGCAAACTCTTCAATAAGCTTACGTACTCTGGTTGCTGATAGCTGATAACGCGTTGGGTGTGCCAATACCGCTTTGCCACCACACGCATGAATCAGCTCGATGCCACGCTCCATGCTTAGCGCATCAATAGCGACATATGCGGGCTTATTGTCTGCTAGATATTTATCAAAGGCCTTTTGTACGGTGCTCACTAGCCCGCGCTCAAACAATACTTGCCCTATATGAGCGCGCCCTACTGCTTGTGGATTATTGCCAGCTTTGGCGAGAATCTGTTGCCATAGCACCTCATAATCGATATCTAACAGCACACTCAGCTTCTCTGTGATTCGTTGACCACGAGTCGCGCGACTGTCTTGTAATTGCTGTAAGGTTTCTTGCATCCGATTGCGATCAGTGAAATCAAGCGCCAATACATGGATAATTTTAGTGGTAGATTTATTTTTACCGTAACCGCCACTCAGTGTATGCTCACAGCTAATCTCCACGCCATTAATCAGTTGCATACCGCATATTTCAGCAGCGGCTCTCGCCTCATCAATACCTTGCAACGTATCATGATCAGTCAATGCCAATACATTAACACCCGCTGAATGCGCACGTTGTACGACCTCTGTTGGTGCATAAGTACCGTCGGAGCAAGTGCTGTGACAATGTAAGTCGATTTTCATAAAGATGCCCTTAAAATTTTAATCTATGATATGAACAAAGTAAGAAGCCGCTACATTAAACTAGCGACGGTGTTAATCATTAACTACGCTAGTTGCTCATCGTTGTTATTATGAACGGTTATTGTAGCGTTGACTGCTTTTTTTTAAGGCAGGAGACGTGTAAACTACCCCATACGTTTTTGTTGGACATCCCACCTGTTATGAAAGCCTTATTAGACTTCATTCCCTTGATTGCCTTTTTTATTGCCGCCCGTACTCACGGTATTTTAGCGGCGGCAGGCGCACTGCTGGTTGCGACGCTTATCGTCTATGCCATTCACCTCATCCGCCAAAAGGGTAAACTTGATAAGCAACAATGGGTCGTGCTGCTATTAACTATCGTCTTTTGCGGTGGCACACTGATCTTGCGTGATGACATATATCTGCGTTGGAAATCACCGATCATCAACGGTATCTTCGCCTTGACCTTGTTTATCAGCGTCTTTCTCAATAAGCCATTGGTCAAACTGGCAATGAAAGATGTGTTTTCATTATCACTAAGTGGTTGGAAAAAGCTGACCATTGCGTGGGCATTATTCTTTGTGCTTATGGGTGTCTTACATTATATCACGGCATTTACCATGTCCGATGAGGCATGGATTAATTTCAAAACTTATGGTTGGATTCCAATCATGCTGGTATTTGTGATTGCGCAATTTGCAGTATTGAGAAACCATCTCAACCCTGCGCTTACCGATAAAGCCGTTAAGAAATAAGCAGTAGTGACATACCAAACTCTTATTATGTATAAAACAGATGGCATTGCACCTGCTCTAATTATCCAAAAACTATGCAAATTTTTATTAATAGCTATTCGCACTCTATTATTCGTTAAGGAAATACGATGCTTTTATTCGCCATTATTGGTTATGACGTTGCAAATAGCAGCGCCCAAAGACTACTTACCCGTACAGAGCATCTTGCTCGGCTGCAAGCCTTAGATAGCGAGCAGCGCTTGATCATCGCGGGACCAACACCTATTGAGCATGGTCAAAGTGAGATGTCAGGTAGTATTGTCATTGCGAAATTTGAGTCACTTGAAGCCGCGCAAGCATGGGTAAGCGCGGAGCCATATCTACGCGATGGTATCTACAGTCATGTCGATATTAAGCCATTTATTCATGTACTACCCAAACCCTTAGATGAGCCTACGGATAAGGCTGTAACCTCGTGAGTCAATTATTAAAACCATTGCAAGTGTCAAATCAATTGGCTTCTCTGCCTTCAGTCGCTAAGTTTAGCTCAATCACTGTCATGCTTATGTTAGTCGTCGTCAATGTCCAAGCAGCGACAACAGTGACCAATAGCGATACGGTCTCAACTACTACACCAACTGTAACCGCTCAGAGCAGCAGTGGAACATTACCGCCAGCTGCTTCTTCAACGACAGTGAAGACAATTAATAATACGCTAGCGGAGCAATTGAAACCTTCAAACTCAGCACTCTCGGCAGCTAATCAGCAGCTACTCAGTCGCAATGCCCTATTACAAAGGCAGGTGAATGACTTGCAAACTCAAGTCAATGTACTGGTATACGAAAGTAAAGGTCAACTGTTTTTATATGGCGCATTTACCGTGTTGATTAGCTTATTAGTAGGTGTCTTTATCTCTTGGCTCGTGTTTGTACGTCGTGAGCGTTGGTAGTTAAGATCGTGTTAAATTAATAGTGTTAGATCACATTATCAATCAACAATTGCATTGGACTTATCGCTCTAATGTGCTCGACTTAACTGGCTTGCTTATCTATGTCAAACAACGCTTCGTACTCACCTATCTCAAGCAAGCCAAACATTCAAGCATCCGCTAATGAACACTCCAATATAATTACACCTGCAAAAATTGAATGGCAAATAGACGATACGGGTCATCAAGTGCCTGTGTCTGGAGAATTCAGTGATGTGTATTTTTCACATGCTGATGGCTTAGCAGAGTCGCGACATGTCTTTCTTGACTGCAATCAGCTACCAGAGCGTTTGGCGAATTTAGCACCGCAGCAGTGTTTTACTATTGCTGAGTTAGGCTTTGGTACTGGGCTTAACTTGTTAGCCGTCTGGCAATTATGGCAACAATTGCGCGCCATACATCCTCATCTAGCCACTGCTCGCCTGCACTTTATTACGACCGAAAAATATCCTATACCCATTGAGGATTTAACTCATATTTTGTCTTTATGGGGTCAGCGCGCGCCTGAGTTACTCGTTATCATTGAGCGATTATTAGCAGCGTATCCCCCTCTCATCGCAGGTGCTCACCGTCTTGACTTCACTGATGATCACTTAACCGTAGATATTTGGCTTGGTGATGCCGCTGGCAGTTTGGCAAAATTATTCATAGACTCTACCTCTTACAAAACACCACAAGTTGATGCTTGGTTTTTAGATGGTTTTGCACCGTCTTGTAATGAATCATTGTGGGCAGAGTCTATCTTTACGCAGATACAGCGCTTGTCACATTTAGGGACAACCGCAGCAACTTATAGCTGTGCGGGTACCGTCAAACGAGCGCTACAAAATAGCGGTTTTGAGATAAAAAAAGTCAAAGGTTTTGGTCGTAAACGCGAAATGTTGGTGGCTGTCGTCACAGAAGATACCCTAACAGCTATTAATGATGCTAGTTTATTGAGCTTAAATGAGGCTAGTACAGCTAACAATGCGTCGACTCCAACGCAAAATCTCAAGCATACTGTAGTGATTGGTGCTGGCGTGTCCGGCTTAATGACCGCATGGTCGCTGGCGAATCGTGGTATTGAGGTCACATTGCTCGATAAAACGGCTCCTTTAGCTGGTGCATCAGGCAATCCACGCGCCCTACTTGCTCCCAAAATGACACCTATTCATCATGCTGATGAGCATTTGCACACTATAGGTTATCTATATAGTAGTCGGCTATATCGTCAGCTTAATAAGATTGCGATACAGATGAATACAGCGCCTATCCTTGAGCCTACTGGCGCGCTTGATTTATTGATAAAAGCCAATATCGATAGCACACAGATTACAGATTATCCTGATGAGATGGCCATGACGCTATCGATAGTCCAAGCTCAAGACATGAGCAATCTAGTAGAGCAGAATTTATCAGAGAACCTATATTTACCACAAGCAGGCTTAGTGAATCCGCAAGCATTGAAAGATGTGATACTGCAGCATCCTTTGATCAGTTTTCAAGCTTTGGCAGTCAGCCAAATACAAGAGACTAAAACTCACGTTTGTATTAGTGGTCATAGTATTAATGAGAACGGTGATGAAGCGGTTATTGAGAACGATAAAGGATGTGTAAAGACGATCACTATCGAGGCAGATAATGTGGTCATCTGCGCTGCTTACGAGAGCCATCACCTAGATGCACGTATCTTTGATTGTCGTAAAATCCGTGGTCAATTGTCTTGGTTTACGCCAACAGCGGCACAATGGGATAAATTGCCGAAAGTCTCGCTCAAGTATAGTGGTTACTGCGCGCCATTTATTCCTCAAATAGGCGATGCTCAATTGAATAACGTTATCGAGGGTCAGCAGCACTTATTATTGGGTGCTAGCTTTGTACGTAATGATATCAGTACCGATATTCGTGATGCTGAGCATCAGATTAGTCGTGACAAATTAGTTGCCGCTATTCCTGAGCTTGCAAACATCATCCCAACGGATACTCGCCTATGGCAAGCACGCGCCGGTGTTCGTACCCAAACTCCTGATTATCATCCTATAGTAGGTCAGCTAGGAAGTGCTGATAGTCGTATCTGGACATTAAGCGCTATGGGAGCCAAAGGCTATGCTTATGCACCACTATGTGCAGAAGTCTTAGCTGATATGATGCTTGGCAATTTTGCACCTTTATCTACTGCTATGCTCGCCCGATTATCACCGAAGCGCACTCTTTTGCAGACGCCGCTGAATGAACGCTCTTGAATATCATCTAGCGTTGCTTCAATATAAAAAAGATAAAACGTGCTACTCACTGCTATCCATACGCGACTTAACCGCACCAAATAACGATTTTCCTGATGTAGAATCCGGCTGTCTTTGATTCGTTATTTTAGCGCCACTATCATCATTTAGGCTGATTGGAGACGCTGTTAACGTGCGAATTTGCGCCTCATCGCGAGTATTTTTTTGAATAGTCACCGCTGCAAATAAACTCATCGTAAATGCCATCATATAAAAACCTTTTTCGCTTAGGCTTAAACCTGCTGCATTAAAAAGTCCAAGGGCAATAAGTGCAATCGATAAGCCTAGAGCTGCCCAACTTATCATGTAATACAAGTTAGTAGTCGGAATACCCTCGGTACGATCACGGAGTGTTTTTTGTAGACTAATAGCGGAGTAAAGACCCAATGCCAAAATAGCTAAGTAGTAGCCTTTTTCATTGAGCAACATACTCTGTGCATTCCACAATCCTAACAGATAAGCCAATACGCCAACCAGCATAACTGCCCAAGATGTACCGACATAAGCGGTTGTCGGTTTATAAGCCGCTAACTGACTTTTACTAATCATGTCATTATCCATAATCATCCTTAATTACTTAGTAATTGTTATTTAATAGCGCAAGTATTCAGCAGCGCAAGGCAAAATCTATCGATAACTGTTTTGTCTCAACATAATATAAGCGTATTATATTATAATCTATAAATATCTTTAGAATATCTTAATTATACTTGCTTATCTTCCAAAATTTTTTGATGACAGAGTTTTAACATGTCTTTTTTTACTTTACTGCTTTTACTAAGTCTTATTTTTATTGTCCCTGTTTTCTTTATACTAAAAGAGAAGTCTAAGCAGGCGCAAATGGCTACAACCCAGCGCCATCAACAATACTTAGCGACAGCCAATCAACCTGATTCGGAAGTTAAAGAAAAAATAGTTGAAAATGCTAGCGTACCTACACTCACTATCATTGAGTTCTCATCGCGGCATTGTTTTATTAAATTGCTCTACGATGAGCAAGTTCCTCAAGCATTTAGAGCCATTATGGACGATATTGGTCAACAATATGAGCGCACTCATCATGACCAAATAACGGAATCGCAATTATTTACGCTCAATAAACTGATTGAGACCCGCATACCTGAACTGATTAGCGATTACCTCAGTCTTGACCCACATTATGCACAGACTGTCATTATTGATAAGAAAGGGAAAAATACTAGCTACTCTATGGTATTAGGTCAATTACAATCAATTTTGGATTTTTCGCAGAAGCTGAATACGCAAAGTCAAAGCGGCGTCGTTGATAAGCTACTGGCCAGTCGCCGTTATTTAGACGAAGTGTCTCAAGACAGTGGCATGACTCATGATATATTGAATCTAAAATAATGATCTGATGATGACTCAATATTCAATACTTCGTTGCTCCACATTGCTGATTGTACTTAAATCAGATCATCTCATTTATTAACCTTTACTTATTAAACCTTCTTAATAAAGAATACTTTTATGACTAGTAATACTGCTCGGCTATTAACCTCTACATCTTATTCTCGCTTACTTCCTGCTCTAGTCTTGAGCTTAAGTAGCTTAGTTGCGCTGAGTGCTTGCCAAAAAGAGTCTGAGCCTGAAGCGATCGTTGCAACACCCGTTGATGTCGATGTTCAAACTACCGACGTCAACAGTGAGACTAAAACGACAGAAGTTGCCGTCATAGCAGACACTAGTGTGGCAGCAGATCGCGAAATCAATTTGGCTGAGATAGAAAACAACGTTGGCGCAGCAGCTGTGACATCCAATGCTGAAACTACAACCCCTAGCTCAGAACAAAATATTAAAGGCACACAAGTCACCGATGTCAAATACCGAAGTGCTACAGGTGCGACTATGTCGGTGGTTTTTGAAACCTCAGCAACTGGTGTACTCAACGCTATCGTAACTTTGCCCAATAAACCAAAAATGACGCTAAGCGCCCCTGAAGGACAAGGCAACAATCCCACTTATCGCTCAACAGACGGCAGTATAGAATTAATCAGTCATGGCGGTGGTAGCACAATAGATCTCATGCAAAACAATAAAGTGACCAGCTATGAAGCCACCAGTGCTGAAGCTGAAGTCGTCACCCAACCTTAAACATTCGCATAATTTAGAAAGCAAAAAGGCGGCAATGATCATATCATTGCCGCCTTTTTGCTTTGCTATAAAACTATTTTATCTAACTATTTAAAGTTAAACCGCTTTAATCAAAATTAGGGCGTGTTGAACATTCGACCATGGCACTGACAGCGACTATTTTTTAGTCGCTTCAAAGTTAAAAATATCTAGTTTAGTCATTCTAAGCGGATAGTTTTAACACAGGAGCGGCAAAAAAGAATCCTGTCCTTTCAGGCTAATGCTAAAATTGTCCCATACTGCGTTACAAATCTAGCTAAGGCATTTGCATTATCGTCGATTTGAGCCTTGTCTGGAACAATTTTATATATTAGCAGTGCCTATTTGAGAATGTTCAACACGCCCTAGTATATTATCCAAATAAGCTAACTATCCAGCTGATGATTGACCACAGTCCCCAAACTAATGCGACTAGCACAATCATTCCTAAAAAGTCAGGAATATGTAAATAAAACCAAGCGACGATGGGATTGCGCCAAAATCGACTATGCTGCTGCTTATCTTCTAACTGTTGATGCAAAAATGGTCGATCCATATGAATAGTATCGGTAATCCCATACTCATCTTGTATGTGCTGATGGACAATCCCAAGCGTTCTGCGGCTAGGACGAATAAAAATATCTAGCAGCGTACCAATACCAGGCACGATACCCACGACGGTATCAATCAATGCCAATCGTACTGCAGGCGTCATCTTACTAGCAGGAACGCCCAATTGACGACCGAGTATAAACGCATAGCTGGTCAGGATTAGCCCTGCCACGTCACCTGCTAGCGGTATCGTCGATAATGCGGCATCAGCGCCCATTCCTTGATTGGTAAA
>JBBSUA010000057.1:0-8807 GCA_038235315.1 Pseudomonadales bacterium
AAGCTAAGGGTCATGTACCCGCTGTAACTGCAGGGCAAAGCCGCGCGATTATCAATTCCAAATTGGCTGTTTTAAATGAGGCACTAACTGATCCCGTATTGACGGCCATATTGAATAGTAATGGTGAAAGCGAAGTGGGTAATAATCTATCGACAGCTTTAGCTGATACCACAACATTGCTCGCCCAAATGCCAGAAGATATCGCTACTGCTGATAAAGCGACACAGCAAGCTCTGTTTGATCATCTTACAACCGTTACACGTGTTATTAAGCGTCAATTGATTCCAACATTGGGTCTGCGTGTCGGTTTTAATAGTAATGACGGCGATTAGACATCAGACGATTAGATAGCAATAGTTGACTGACAGGCGCGTATACCATGGGTCTAGCAACTAAAGGTCTTAATAAGATAAAGAAATCTACTTCACCTGAGGTATTATCCATGTCGAGAGTGACAGTTGCAGAGACGATTTTTGGGACAGCATTAGGTACAGCAGCGCTAGTGAGCATACATCATCGCTATCGTAAGCAACAGCAGCCAAATGCGCGCCTGCAAGATTATTGGGATGGTTTGCATAATGCACCATTGAGAGCGTTAACCGCGCCGCAACTGCCACGTTTGCGCTATGTTTATCAGCAAGCAAAACAAGCTTGGCAACAGCATCCCCAAGCCTATTCTAATAATGACGGTTCGATAGCTGATTTTTCAGCAATACATACCACAACTATGCTGGCTCGACCTGTCTGTTGGGTCAGTGGCGTAACCTCACTGTCAAAAAATACTGTAGTACTTAACGAGAGCGATAAAGGCTTTGGCGTCGTCGGTATCGATGCGGATCGACAAATGGTTTGGCAAACAACGATGCCCGAACGTGTTCACGATATTGTCGTTCAACCCGCTGCTAAGAGTAGTGAAACTCACAATAGAACCGCACGCCGTGAGGTAGTGGTGATGGGTCGACGTCCGAGCGAGAGATTTTGGGTATTAGATACGGCAACGGGACAAGTGCAATATGCTATTAAAGCCGCCACTGATCGGCATTTTTATGGACATGCTTGCTACAGCCTAGACGGTACGCAGTTATACGTGACTGAAAATGACACGGTTACTCTACATGGTAAAATTGGTATTTATGATGTGAGTAATGGCTATCAAAAGATTGCTGAGTTTGACTCCCACGGTATTGGTCCTCATGAGCTAATCATGCATCCAGACAGTGAGACATTAGTTATCGCAAATGGAGGCATAAAAACAGAGCAAGCTTCTCGTGAGGAGTTGAACTTAGATAGCATGCGTCCTTCATTGGTTTATCTCAATCGCCATGACGGAACGCTGTTAGAAAAAATTGTCCCTGAGCATAGTCAAATGAGTATTCGTCATTTAGCGATGCATAATGATGGTACGGTGATGATTGGTATTCAGTTCCAAGGTGAGAAGCATATCAATGTGCCGCTTGTATTGACCCATCAGCGCGGTGATGCTGAGCTTAAACCGCTAATTATGCCTAACGATCAGTGGCAACGTTTTCATCAGTATATCGCTAGTGTAGTGGTTGATAGTCAGCATAATCTATTGTGCGTCACTACACCCATTGGCGGCTGCGCAGCAATCTACGATTTGACTACTCGCAAACTCATTAATGATGTACGTTTACTAGATTGTGCAGGAGCGTCAGTATTAGCCAACACACCCAAAAGTTTAAGCCATCAAGTTAACGATACTGAAATCAGCGCTAACGACGATATTTACCTGAAAAATGAGCAGGCAGGTTTTATTATTAGTGATGGGCTAGGGTATCTAACTACTTTATGCGCTAGTGGCGCTGCGGTAGCGGATAGAACTACAGTAGATGAGTACCTTGTCAAAGAGAGCCGGTTGCATATGATGTCTTTTGATAATCATCTGCAAGCGCTATGATGATAATTGCTAAATGAATAAAAATAGCCTACCGCCAGAGTATATGACTCCTTTATTAGAAAGCGCTGTTCAGCGTTTGGCTGCGGTAGGTATTAAGCTGCAAGTGAGCAAAAAGCGTGTTAAAAATATTAATTTTCGCCTAAAACCTCATCAATTGATGGTATCTGTACCGTTAACCATCAGCGCGATACAAGTCGCTCAGCTCATTGATAAGCGCATACCATGGGCGCTTGATAGTCACGTACAAGTATTGGCGCAGCAACAACGTAAACATCAGCGAGAGCAACTTATCGCGTCTGGTTCGCCTACAGTATTAGCGCCCATTATGTTGTGGGGTGAGTCCCAATCTTTCACGTTTAGCGCCGCTGATAAAATAACTTATTATCGGCAGCAGCTAGCGGCAGTGACCCCCGAATTATTTGCTAAATGGCAGCCGATTGTCGGTGCTAATGCCACTGAAGTGCGATTCAAAAAGATGCATACGCGTTGGGGTAGCTGCAACACGCGCGCGCGCCGTATTTGGTTGTCAGTTTATCTACCCGCTTATCCTATTGAATGCACAGAATATGTGATTGTCCATGAGTTGAGCCATCTGCATCATGCTAATCATAGTCGTGCATTTTGGCAAACCGTTGAAGGCGCTATGCCAGAGTATAAGCGCTGGCATGATATGCTGGCGGGGAAGTCAACGCAAATAGATTAAAAAGATAATATCATTCTGATATCAGAAGCTGTCACGTTTAAATGGTATGATATTTGAACAAATATAGCAGGGTATACAAGGATAGTTTATGGACAAGGTCAGTCAAGCAGATTTTTGGCAACAGCGTTATGAGCAAGACAGTATTGGTTGGGATATGGGCGAGATATCACCGCCGCTAAAAGCTTACATTGACCAGCTGCCTGAATCGGCTAAAACCCAAAGAATTTTAGTCGCTGGCGCTGGCAATGCCTATGAAGTAGGTTATTTACATGAGCAGGGTTTTACTAATGTCACTTTGGTTGATTTCGCTCCTGCGCCGATTGCAGCCTTTACTAAGCGCTATCCAGACTTTCCTGCTGAAAATCTTCTTTGTGCCAACTTTTTTGATTTATCGAACGATCATCGACTTGAAGGGCAATTTGATTGGGTATTAGAGCAGACGTTTTTTTGTGCGATAGATCCTGCGTGTCGTGATGAGTATGTACGGCATATGGCCGCACTATTAAAGCCTAGAGGTAAACTGGTTGGTCTATTATTTGATAAGGATTTTGGTAAATCGCATCCGCCATTTGGTGGAAATAGGGATGAATATCGCCAGCGTGTTGAGAGTTGTTTTAATATTGAAATTATGGAGCCTTGTTACAATTCGCATCCGGCACGTCAAGGAAGTGAATTGTTTATTAAGATGCGCGTAAAGCCATAATCTCACGCTTAATATTCTGCCGCGCCTGTTGCTCTAAACGATGATAATAATTCTCTGTCAAATACAGCCTAGGATGTGTTAATAATCCCTTTAGCACGGCAACCCGTCCGTCTTGATAATCAGCAGCAGCAACGTGCGCATATTCTTTACGCACTGATTGTGCATAGCATTCATATTCTGACCATTCGGCTCCTAAAATACTCAAATCCATATCCAATAAATAAGCGGCATCAAGATCATCGGCATCGTCAACTTGGTGAGTGGCGGTCATTATTATTAATGCATATATGCGTTTTATCAATGCACTAGGCAAAATGATAGCGTATGTCTGCTCAAAGAAAATAGCACTTTGCCGCTCATTATCCGCGCGCGTCGGATCATAAATAATATCGTGATAAAAAAGCGCTAAAGCAATGATATGCGGTTGCTTTAGCTTATGCGCGACTTGCTCAAATTGGTTAAATAATTGCTCAAGATGGTTTAGCGTATGGTAGGCACGCACCGACTCACTGTAATGGCTTGCGATATCTTGCCAAAGCAGATCGCAAGTAGTTGAGTTGATATTGTTAGTGATAGCCGATAGATGCTGAGCAAAGCAAGCATACAGAGTATTGGTATTAGGAACCATTATCGCGGTCAAGTTTTTCATACTGTAGTCAAAACTCTATTAATAAAGATATAACTCTTAATCTTGGGCAGTCGCATTTTCAAGCGCTTGCTTAAACAGATCGCCCAGTAAGTTTACATCATCAACACGCGCGTAGTTTAGACGAGTGACAAAGGCAATATGTCGATGTGGACCTTTCTCTGCCAAGGGTATGGCGATAGCATCTTGATTTTGCAGATGTAGCTGATTTAATGCCATCTCTGGAACTAAGGTCGTGCCCATATTAGCCAGCGCCATTTGAATTAACGTATGCAGACTGGCATCAGAAAAGCTTGATTTCATCTGCTCACGATCAAAATGACAGACGGAGAGAGTCTGATCGGTCAAACAATGACCTTCCCCTAGCAACATAAGGTTGGCGGTAGCCAGTTCATCTGAATTAATGGTTTTAAGACTGGCATGAATGTCATTTTTTGGAAACACGGCAAAGAAATCCTCTGCCCAAAACTCAAAACTGTGTAATCCGTCCACAGCATAAGGCAAGGCGATAATAGCGGTATCGATATGACCGTAACGAACTTGTTCCAGTAAGCGCTCTGTTTGTTGTTCAACGATAGTCATACGGAATTCTGGATATTGCTGTTTGAGCGCAGGTAATACTTTGGGTAGCAGATAAGGCGCGATAGTTGGAATGATCCCCACAGTCATCGGATAGGCGAGCGGAGTTTGATGACTGTGGGCGCGGGTGGTCAAATCATTCACTTCAGAGAACACCCGCTGCGCACGCGTTAAAATATCCTGCCCGATAGGTGTGATTAAGACTTGCTTATTGTTACGCTCAAAAATTTGCGTATCTAGCTGTTTTTCAAGTTCAGCGATACCTAAGCTGAGCGCTGATTGTGAAATATTACAGTCTTCAGCCGCCCGCTTAAAGTGGCGATGCTTAGCAACGGCAAGGGCAAACTCAAGTTGTCGTAGGGTAATCATAGAGAGTCTCTTTATTTAGGTATCTGATAAGTGTGACGATAAGTAACAACCGATAGAATAGTTTAACAAGATTAATAAAACAAAACATCAGAATAAAAACTTTTAACTAGATTAACCATAGAATTCACGTATAGTTTGTCAGGTAGTCAAGGGCACAACAGACTTGATCAAATTAGAAAACACATAATTATCAATTTATTCAACAATAACGGAGCCAACCATGGCAGCTATTATCAATCAAGAAATTCCAGAATTCTCAACTGAAGCGTTCGTAAATGGTGAGTTCAAAACCATCACTTCAGAAGACGTAAAAGGCAGCTGGGCAATTTTCATGTTTTACCCACATGACTTCACGTTTGTATGTCCTACCGAATTAGAAGACATGGCCAATCATTATGAAGAGCTAAAAAGCTTAGGTGTCGAAGTATATGCGGTATCAACAGATACGCATTTCGTCCACAAAGCATGGCATGATTCTTCAGAAGCGATTGGTAAAGTAACGTACCCAATGCTTGGTGATGGTACAGGTAAAATCACTCGTGGCTTTAACATCATGATCGAAGAAGACAATGCCGCATTGCGCGGTACCTTCTTAGTTGATCCAGATGGCTTAATTAAAGTTGCTGAGATTCATGACTTAGGTATCGGCCGTAGCGCAAAAGATATGCTACGTAAAGTAAAAGCGGCTCAGTATGTGCGTGAAAACGATGGCGAAGTATGCCCAGCAGCTTGGGAAGCCGGTCAAGCAACGCTAAAACCAAGTCTAGATCTAGTAGGTAAAATCTAAGCCAGTATTCAATAAGCAATTCATTTATAACGTCGCCGTTTAGATAGACGTTATCAGTAAAGACCCTATCAGCACTAGTTGATAGGGTCTTTTTATGGTCTTCAAATTATGATCTTAAAATTGAGAATGCTAAGCGTGAGAATCTGTTTTATTTTTATCAATGATTTTATATATCTCATCTTTGAGCTGTAGCTTGCGCTTTTTCATTTGCTCAATTTCCTCATCACGGCTGGCGTGCTTAACCCTATCTTTTTCAAGCCTATTAATTTGTTGATCAAGCGTTGTATGCTCGTCAAAAATAATCGCAAAGTGACTGTCTTTTAGCTTAAGCTCGGCAATGATGTCTTTATTGTCTTGCCATGTATCAGTCTTTCTCATAAGGTCATCCTTGTTTTATGTGGTTAAAATGCATAAATGTTAGAATAATTGCTGATTACACTATAGTGCGTTTAGGATACACAATCATTAAAGGTAAACAGGGTTATTACCTATTTAATAATGCAATCCATTCTCAATTGTAGCGAAATAAGTCAACCAATGCTACGGCTATTACTCGCCTATAAGTTTAAAATATAGAACAATTATAGATATATGATTTGTTTTATAAAACATAGTATTTGAATTTCTCAGCTTGCCCAAAGTCCCTAAACTCTCGATAATAGACTCATC
This sequence comes from Pseudomonadales bacterium, assembly GCA_038235315.1. Lineage (GTDB taxonomy): Bacteria > Pseudomonadota > Gammaproteobacteria > Pseudomonadales > Moraxellaceae > Psychrobacter. Next base: position 6,375 of record JBBSUA010000057.1, read on the forward strand.
AAAGAGCAACCGTATCGTTTGTCTGATTGATTAGTTATCAGTACTGTACGTTGGCTTTTTACCCTTTACATATTTTAGATTCGCTGAAAAGTAAATGATGCAACCTATTCGATAATAACCATACCATAATAGAAGAGAGAAATTATGATCGACCAAAACTTATTAGATGCTGTCAAAAGCTATAGTGAAAATATGACTCGTCCCATTACTTTTGTATTGGGTAGTGGTGAGCATGCCAAACGCGCTGAGTTAATTGATTTTTTGACTAGTGTTGCAAGCACCACTGACAAGATTAATTTTAACGCTGATGCCAACGATAACAGCTTACCTAGTCCGATTAGCTTCGCGGTACGCAGCAACGTCGATGATGTGTTAGTGGATAACGGTATCGTGTTTAGTGGTATCCCTGGTGGTCACGAGTTCACGTCGCTGATTTTAGCTATTCTGCAAGCGGGTGGTCATACGCTCAAATTAGATGAAGGCATTCAAAAACTAGTTAAGCGTTTTAATAAGCCGCTACAGTTTCAAATCTATGTATCATTGTCTTGCCACAGTTGCCCAGAAGTCGTACAAGCACTGAATCAATTTGCTTTATTGAACGAAGGTATTAGCAATGAAATGATTGACGGCGCTTTGTTTCAAGAACAAGTCGATGCCAATAGAATCCAAGGTGTCCCAGCAGTATTTTTGAATGGCAAGCCGTTTGCTAATGGGTTGATTGATACCGCAAAATTGATTACTAAGCTCCAAGAGCAATTTCCTGACTTGTTAGGCGAGGTCAATATAGATGATGCTGAACAACTAGAGCAGCAAGATGTGACTATCATTGGTGCGGGTCCAGCTGGGGTTGCAGCGGCGATTTATACCGCTCGTAAAGGTCTAAAAGTAACGATGGTCGCTGATCGTATTGGTGGTCAGGTCAAAGACACCCAAGATATTGAAAACTTAATTTCCGTTCCTTTAACGACAGGTACACACTTATCAGCGGATTTTGTAAAACATCTGCAAGAGTACAACATCACGTTAAAGCAACACGTTACTGTCAAAGAGATTGATGAGACTGTTGATGAGAACTACAGTATTCATTTGAGTACGGGTGAAAAATTTGAGAGTCGTAGTATTATCCTAGCGACGGGTGCGCAATGGCGTAAACTCAATGTACCCGGTGAAGAAGAAAACATCGGTAAAGGCGTGGCTTACTGTGCCCATTGCGATGGTCCCTTCTTTAAAGGTAAAGAGATTTCAGTGATTGGCGGTGGTAATTCAGGCGTCGAGGCAGCACTTGATTTGGCGGGTATTGTTAAGCATGTAACGGTACTTGAGTACGCTGATGAGCTAAAAGCGGATCAGATATTAATCAATAAGGCTAAAGAAAAGTCTAACATTGAGTTCATCACTGGTGCGGCAACCAAGGAGATTAAAGCCACTGATGGTAAAGTTACCTCTATTGTCTTCGAAGACCGTAAGACAGGCACTACCCATGAGCGTGATCTGGCTGGCGTATTTGTACAGATTGGCTTGATACCTAATACAGATTTTATCAAAGGTTTCGTCGATATGAATCGCTTCGGTGAGATTGAGATTGATGAGCGCTGCCGTACTGATCGCAAAGGTATCTTTGCTTGTGGTGACGTAACGACCGTACCCTTTAAGCAGATTAATATTGCGATGGGTGAGGGTAGTAAAGCGGCGTTGAGTGCTTTTGAATATTTGGTTATGCAGTAAGGCTAGCGCTACTGTTAAGGAGCCCATCGGAATTTCTATTTAAAGAAATTCCCTTGCAAACCTAAAATTGACATGCAATTTTTAAACGGTTTTCAGGGTGAGGGTAGTAAGGCAGCATTGTCAGCGTTTGAATATTTGGTTATGCAGTAGGGTTCAAATCAAATTAGTTCTTATACGCTCAAAAAAATCCCGATGCTTAAGCGTCGGGATTTTTCACATGTAAATATATAAAATTTTTTAAGTAGCCAAAATTCCAGCAGTCGTAATTATTTCACCTGCCTCATCCTGTTGAATTATCTGCGTTTCTCGTAGTGCAGCTTGTTGCCATGCTTGGATATGCGGATTATTCAGCATGGTCTGACAATACTGCTCCGTCATTGGCTGCAAACCTATTCCTGACGCTTTTGCATAAGTTTGTAGCCGTAAAACGACTGGTGTAAAAAACGCATCGGCAATGGTAAAACACCCAAATAGATAGCTGTCTGTTGGTCTATTTGCTAGACACTCTGCAAAAATATACTCAATACGTGCTATGTCATTAAGACAAGCAGAACTGGGTTCAATACGTGCGGTTGCTCTTATATTCATAGGCATCTCAGCACGTATTCCCATTAGACCTGAATGCATCTCTGCAACGATACTTTGGCAGTACGCCCTATCAGCTCTTAGTGATAAAGCTACGTTTTTAATTTCGGATTTATCTTTACC
>JBBSUA010000058.1:0-8662 GCA_038235315.1 Pseudomonadales bacterium
ATAGCGTTTGGCAACCCTTAGGCGTCTGTGCTGGCATCACCCCGTTTAACTTCCCAGCGATGATTCCGTTATGGATGTTCCCAATGGCGATTGCGACGGGCAATACTTTTATTCTTAAACCGTCTGAGCAAGATCCGATGGTCACGATGCGTCTGGTTGAGCTGGCAGTAGAAGCGGGTGTCCCTGAAGGCGTATTGAATGTGGTTCATGGCGGCAAAGCGACGGTCGATGCTATTTGTGATCATCCTGATATTAAGGCAGTTTCTTTTGTAGGTTCTACTACGGTTGGCAAGCACGTCTATGAGCGAGCGAGCCAGTCAGGAAAACGCGCACAGTGCATGATGGGCGCCAAAAATCATGGCGTTATCCTACCCGATGCCAATAAAGAGCAAACGTTGAATCAATTGGCGGGCGCTGCATTTGGCGCTGCTGGTCAGCGTTGTATGGCACTATCAGTAGTCGTCTTAGTTGGTGCTGCGGGTGAATGGGTGGACGAGATCAAACAGAAAGCTGAAGGGTTGGTAGTTTCTGCTGGTAAGCATGATAAAGATTTAGGGCCACTCATATCGCCTGATGCCAAAGTGCGTGTTGAGCATTTGATTGCTACTGGCGTGGAAGAAGGCGCAAGTTTATTGCTTGATGGTCGCGGTATTACCGTTGAAGGGTTTGAAAAGGGCAACTTCGTTGGGCCCACTATCTTTGATCATGTCACTAGCGATATGCAAATTTATAAAGAAGAAATCTTTGGACCCGTACTCTGTATTATGCGTGCCGATAGCCTTGATGAAGCAATAGAGTTGCTCAATGCCAATCCAAATGGTAATGGCACGGCTATCTTTACTCAGTCAGGAGCCGCTGCACATAAGTTCCAACAAGATATTGAAGTCGGTCAAATCGGCATTAACTTACCGATTCCTGTGCCACTACCGATGTTTTCTTTCTCAGGCTCACGAGGTAGTAAGCTTGGCGCTCTTGGCCCTTACGGCAAGCAAGCGGTACAGTTCTATACCCAAACTAAGACCGTGACTGCGCGCTGGTTTGATGATGAAGCGAGTCGTGGTAAAGTAAATACGACTATTTCGATGTAACTGTTTATTCATTATATGATGAGTGTTGAGTAAAATAGATACGGATTTAAAAAGCGTGCCACTGGTATGAATTTTGCTTGCTATGCCTACACTGCGTCGAGCCTGCAAAAAATTATTACCAGCAGCACGGTATCTTTGTATATCGAATTGACCATACGCGATTTTGCCACTCCAAAGTCTTCGAAAGTTAATCGAGCAATGCTATAGCTGTTTTAAGCGAGATAAATAACATCTGCCCAAGTACATAAGGATAACCCCATGGATTTTTCATTAACTGAGGATCAAGTCGCTTTTAGGCAGACTGCCCGACAGTTCGCGCAAAAAGAGCTTAAACCTAATGCCGCTGAGTGGGATCGCACCTCGCATTTTCCAATTGATGTGATCAAAAAAACAGGTGAGCTTGGGTTCTTAGGCTTGTATGCCAATCCAGAGTATGACGGTCTAGGGCTGCCACGCTTAGATTCTGCTATTGTTTTTGAGGAGTTGTCATGGGGTGATACTTCGGTAGCCGCTTACATGAGTATCCATAATATGGTGGCATGGATGATCGGCGAGTACGGCAGTGCAACATTATGCCAAAAGTATATACCCAAAATGGTCAGCGGTGAGTGGCTAGGCAGCTATTGCTTAACTGAATCAGGTGCGGGTTCTGATGCGGCATCTTTGCGTACCAAAGCCGAAAAACATGGCGATTATTATGTCCTAAATGGCGAAAAAGCATTCATATCAGGAGCGGGTGAGACCGATGTATTGGTAGTGATGGCACGTACGGGCGGTAATGGACCAAAAGGCGTCTCAGCATTTGTCGTCGATGCGCATAGCGAGGGTATCGAATATGGTAAAAACGAGCACAAAATGGGCTGGAAAGCACAGCCAACGCGCACCATTAGTTTTAAAGACGTCAAAGTACCAGCAGCTAACCTGATAGGTGAAGAAGGTCAAGGGTTTCGTATCGCGATGAAAGGTCTTGATGGAGGACGAATTAATATTGGTATTTGTGCCGTGGGCACCGCACAGGCAGCACTTGAAACTGCAACCAGTTATGTCAAAGAACGTAGCCAGTTTGGCAGCCCAATTGCGGCGCTACAGTCGGTACAATTTAAGCTTGCAGACATGCTGACCCAAACGATTACTGCACGGCAAATGCTGTATCTAGCGGCTAGCAAAGTCGATCAAAATGACCCACAAGCCTCTGTTTATTGTGCAATGGCCAAGCGCTTATCGACTGATCTTAGCTTTGATGTTGCTAATGAAGCACTGCAATTACATGGCGGTTATGGCTACCTCAATGAATACCCGCTTGAGCGCCATGTTCGTGATTTGCGTGTCCACCAGATATTGGAAGGCACCAATGAGATTATGCGAGTGATTATCTCCCGTCAATTATTACAAGATGATGGTCTCAGCCAGTTACGCTAATACAATGTCTGCTTTTTTATTACACTTAACAGTTTTAGGTTATTTTTATGACAGCATCGAACATTATTAAATTTGAAAAACCTTTAGCAAAAGAATCACCTGTTGTTTTTGATACAGAAGCTACTGACTGCGGACATCTCATTGGAGTGATGACCTTAAATACGCCCAAGTCCTTAAATGCTCTGAGTGTGGAGATGTGTCAGCTGTTATCACATCAGCTTGAAGCGTGGCAAAGCGATGCAGACGTAGTGGCAATCCTGCTAAAAGGGGCAGGCGATAAGGCATTTTGTGCGGGTGGTGATATCCGTAAGCTTTATGACAGTATGTCAGAGACAGCACCGCGACCAAACCCTTATGCCACTGAGTTTTTTGGTCATGAATACCGTCTATATCGGCAAATGCACTTTTATCCCAAACCGTTAATATTGTGGGGTGATGGCATTATTATGGGCGGTGGCATGGGCTTGATGGCAGCTTGTAGTCATCGTCTGGTGACTGAGCGTACACGTTTTGCGATGCCTGAGATTACGATTGGACTTTTTCCTGACGCGTCCGGTAGTTGGTTTTTGCAACGTATGCCTGCCAAAATAGGTCTGTTTTTGGGACTGACTGGTGCGCTGTGTAACGGTAATGACGCGCTACTAACCAGTCTTGCCGAATACGCAGTCGCCAGCAGCGACTATGATGCCATTATGCAGCGTTTAACTCAGAGCGATTGGCAAGCTATGTTCAATAGTGGCTATATCGATAGTGCGCATAGTATTGTTAGCCGAGCGCTTGCTGCACAAACAGTTGCTGAACTACCAGCTAGCAAACTGGCTATGCACTGGCACGCTATTCAACGGCTAATGACTAGTGGCGGCTTAGCAGATATTGATGCATTGATGCGTGATGATGCGGCACTCATGCAACTAGATGCTGATTTTTCTCAAGACATTTGGGTTCAACGAGCCATGTCCACTTATCGTCTTGGCTGTCCAGTGACTGCAGCGTTGACATACATGATATTTCATAAAGTCGCTGACTTATCATTAGAGCAGGTTTTATATTTAGAGGCTAATATTGCAGTGAATTGTGCGGCAAATCCTGATTTTAAAGAAGGTGTTCGTGCTCTGCTTATTGATAAAGATAAAGACCCGCAGTGGTCGCGCTCATTAGCAGATTGCCTAAGTGCAGAGGGGCGTGAGTATATTGAGGATCATTTCATCAATCCTTATCCTAAAGGCAAACACCCGCTTCTGAGCTGGTTAGGTGATGATTCCTTAGGCGCTCAGTATGTGCGCTAGATACCAGTACTATAGTCAATGAAAAGTAATATCGATACATCACGTACTGCCGATATAAGTTTTCTTGCTTGCTGTGCCTACGCAGACAGAGGCTGCAAAAAGCTTATACCAGCAGTACTGTAGCGTTTTTAAGGTATTTTAACTATGGCGTTAATAATGCAATGAAATGATGGCATAATTTTGACCATTCAGCACAGATAACACTCAGCACAGATAAGTAGTGTTGACCCTATAATCATCAAGGAGCGATGAGATGAGCGCAACTTCTAACGAAAAAATTAAACCCAATATTGCTTTTATAGGTCTTGGCAATATGGGCGCACCGATGGCAGAGAATCTACTCAAGGCAGGCTATACACTCACCGTATACGATTTATCTGAGGCTGCGACTCAGCGATTACAGCAAGCGGGTGCAAAGGTTGCAGACAGTCCTAAAGCGGCAGCGGTCAACGCTCAAGTAGTCATCAGCATGCTACCAGCTGGCAAGCACGTACATTCTGTTTATCTAGGAAGTGATTCGGCAGATTCAGCAGATAAAGAAGCAAAAATGGGCTTATTATCGGACTTACCCAAAGGCACTTTAGTTATCGATAGCAGCACTATTGCCGCTGAGGATGCTCGTATCGTAGCGGACGCTGCGACTGAGTTGGGTATTGATTTCTTAGATGCGCCAGTTTCTGGTGGTACGGGCGGCGCAATAGCCGGTAGTCTTACCTTTATCGTGGGCGGCAGTGTAGACGCATTTGCCAGAGCAGAGCCAATATTAGCGGTGATGGGCAAGAATATTTTTCATGCTGGTGATCATGGTGCCGGTCAAGTGGCGAAAATCTGTAACAACATGCTGCTTGGTATATTGATGGCAGGGACGGCAGAGGCAATTAATTTAGGCGTTAAAAACGGTCTAGATCCTAAAGTATTGTCAGATATTATGCTTCAAAGCTCAGGTCGTAATTGGACGCTCGAAGTGTATAATCCCTATCCGCAAGTAATGGAAAATGTGCCGTCTAGCAACAGTTACCAAGGCGGATTTATGAGTAAATTGATGCAAAAAGATCTTAACCTTGCCATGCAAACCGCTCAGGATGTTGATGCTGACACACCGATGGGCGCAAAAGCCACTGAGCTGTACCAAGCGCATACCGTAGAGCATGGAGAGAAAGATTTTTCGAGTATCATGGCACATCATGATCGGTCAGTATTATCGATGTAGTAAGGTAGCTGTCTTAGCCTGAAATAACGACCCTAAAAAAGTCCACTCACTTTATTAACCTTATCAAGGTCATAGAGTTGATGGACTTTTTATAGTTTGCAGATAACGTTTTAGCGTATGGTTTGAAGATTAACTTTGTAGTTCGTAAACTAACGTTTGAATATCTTGCGCAGCGGCACGTAGGCGCGGCACATGGGTTAGTAACTCATCTAAGGACACCCGTATCGTTGGTGCATGCACATAGAGTGACGCCAAATAGCGTGATTTTTTATCCAGTATAGGCACTGCCACTGCTACCATTTCAGATATAAACTCTTCATTATCGATGCCGATGCCCGTTTCAGCAATACGATCAAGCTCAGCGTTCAAGACATCACTATCAACCATGGTATTTTTAGTGAACTTATTGAGCGGTAAACTCTGTAGGATTTTTCGGCGACTGGTTAAAGAGAGTTGGCTTAGGTATAACTTGCCCGTTGCTGTACACCACATAGGTGATTTGGCGCCCACAGGTAAATAAATCTGCAGAGGTAGTTTTGTCTGTGCACGATTAGTATAAATCATATCTGTATGATAGGGGATGCCTATACCACAAGTCTCTTCAATCTCGTCAACCAGTCTTTGTAGGATCATCTGACGCTCACTAAAAAACTGTCGTTGTTGCCACAGCTCGACACTCAGATTGCGCACACGTTTGCCGGGAATGATGCCGCCGCTGATATCTACCGCCACAAACCCCTCATCGACTAGATTTTCAATCAGGCGATGAATAGTAGGTTTGGGAATATCAAGCGCTTGCGACAGCTCAAGCGGAGATATAGGTTTGGGGGCGTAAGAAACCGCTTCGATAATCTCTAAAACACGCGTAATCGAGGACACTTTAGGCATATAAATATCTCAGGTATGATGAATGAGGTATAAAATCGAGTACGGTAACAGTGGTAAGTCAATGACACTATCGCAAGGTAACCAATCAAAAAACAGAATAACAGTGGTAACATTACTCTAGACTAAGCATAAAGCCCGATAATAAGTTTAGCATAACAGACTGTTAATAGGATTAAGACATTGTACTGTGGCTCATAAAAACCAGCGTAATCAATAGCAATGGCAAAAATAAAAGATAATCGCCCTCAAAATGAATCAGTCAAATGCATAATTGTTTGCGTCCACTATAAAATTCTCACATATATATCTTAGAAAATACCGACACATCATCTAACAAATCACTACATACTGAAATAATAAGTTATATATTATGCACTGCTTCAGTTTAGCAACTGCGACACCAGAGTAAGATACTTTACGGAATTGTTACTCATGGTTGAGTTGTTTTAAATGTTAGCTATTTTCTTATTTACTTATGTGAGTAATATTTAGTTACATTAATAGCGCCAAGTAACAATGAAGTATTATTTTAAGGTTTAAAGTGTAAATTATTACAATATATACTCAATCTTTACATAATGGCAAATAAAAAGCGCGTCTTTAGGGATGACTTTCTATGTCAAAATTGTTTTAATCGCCACAACAAAATGATTGTTTAAAATTATGCTAGACAATCGCTTTTTGTGGGCCAGTTATTCCATACTTTAGGAGAAAACCATGAAACTTATTAAATTGACAGCCATCTCTGCCGCAGTTCTAGCGTCAACTGCTGCTCTAGCAGCTGATCCAATCATCGTTGTTGATAACAATATGGATAATGATGCCGTTGTCTATGCAGCTGCTCCAGCTTACCAGTACGATAATAACGCTGGTATCGTACGCAATACTACTGGCGCTGTCGTTGGTGGCACTAAGACTTTCTTCCAAACAGTTACTCATCCAGCATCTGTAAGCGCTGAGCTTGGTACACTAGGTTATGGTGCCAACGTTGGCTTCAGCGTTAACGAAAAAGTAGAATTACAAGCGGGTTGGGCAGGTGGTAATGTTACAGACTTAATCGGTAACGATTTTGATGTTAACGATATCAACTATGACGTAGATACTGACTTTAGTAACCCGTACATGGGCGTACAATTACGTCCTGCAGGTAACTGGTTCACTATGGGTGCTGGTATTATCGTTCCTGATAACGATATCGATGTTACTGCAAATGCTAATGGTGATAATTACAGAATCGATGATGTTGATTACAATGCAAACCAAGTAGGTACTTTAGAAGGTAACCTTGAGCATCGCAACAAGCTTGCCCCTTATCTTACAGTCGGTTTCCGTCCAAACATCACTAATAACTTCGGTGTATTTGGTGAAGTTGGTGCTGCTTACATGGGCAAAACTGATGCTAGCGTCACTGCTGTGAATGGTACAAATGCTGCTGTTGGTGCAATCGCTGCTAATGAAGCCAAAAAAGAACTAGAAGATAAAAACTATCTTGAGTTTTTACCAATTGTTAAACTAGGTGCAACTTACCGTTTCTAATTTATAGAAGGTAGTAGATTCTATAAGTAGATAAAGCAATATAAAAAACGGCCTTCGGGTCGTTTTTTTTGTGCCATCAATAATGATTTGAAGTTATTGTATGAACAAAATTATATATTAATTAAAAAATAATTACCGTTTGTTGAGCAGGCAATATAGCAATTTGATAGTCTTGAGTCCGCTCATCAAGTACAAAAAATGTAGTTGAGTGTTGAGAGAGGCCGTCTAGAAGTTTAGGGATTATATAGGCGTAATCTACTCCTAAGCCTTGAGCAAGCTTATAGTGCTTAATCTTTATGATACTTTCTTTTACTTGCCAGAGTTGTTTTGTGATGGCAGTGCGCTGATCAACTGCTAATGTTGATAAAATATCAATCTCATTAACATGATAAAAACGCTTTGCAACATGCCAAGCGATATCTCGGGTTTCTATATCGATACCGACCGCCCGTTTATGATGGATAACGACGGCGACTTGGTGCTGTGAGTGACTATCGCCTGAATGACTAAAGCAGACATAATAGCCACTTTTTATAAGGCGATAAGGAAATGTTGATTCGTCTAAGGTATCACTGATAGCTAACTTGGTTAGCAGCTCTTTTAATAATATGCGTACACCGTTACGTTGTTGCTCACGCTTAGAATAGCCTTGATGCTGAGACACTTGATGCTGAGTAACTATTTGCGGTGCAACAATCTCAGCAGTTGCGCACCACGTTACGGAATCAAGGTTTATGTAATGGTGATTGTGAAGTATTACGTTTGTCATAAGTGTTTTAACGTAGTGAGTGGGAATAGAGATTATTTTACTAATGAAAAGCACAGTCAATCAAAGATAATATCAATATATAATGTACTGCTGTCATAAGTTTTTCTTGCTTGCTGTGCCTACGCAGACAGAGGCTGCAAAAAATTTATACCAGCAGTACCATAACGTTTTTAAGATATTTTGACTATAGACATCTAACAATAAAGTATGACGCCCAATATATAAGACACTAAAAAGCCCAGCAATATCTATATTACTGGGCTTTTTGCTGTACTTAATCTATAAATATGTATCAGTAATACTTAGTAAGACAGCTCAGCACGGCGGTTCTGTGCATAGGCATCTTCAGAGGCACCAGTAGCGGCAGGGCGTTCTTCACCGTAGCTGATAACGCTGATGTTATTGGTAGGAACGCCTTGGCTAGCAAGATAGGCGCTTGCAGCCTGCGCACGACGCTCACCTAATG
>JBBSUA010000059.1:0-8532 GCA_038235315.1 Pseudomonadales bacterium
GCACTAGATGAAGAATTATCGTTACTCATAAAATATCCTATTATTTTAAGTTTTTATTATCGGGTGAGATTGATTAGTAGGGTTTACATTTGAGCTGATCTACGATTTTAAATAAACCTGCGATCTTAAACAAAGCGTATCTTACTATACGGAATGCTTGCCTACCCAATAAAGTCCTCTCATGTAATTAATGTAGTGATTTTTAAACGGCCTCTTAATCCGTAAAAAAATCACTGTCGTTACTTTGCTGCTCTTTAATGATATCAAGGTTGTTCTTATAATACGGGGTATTTCATAAAATCTCTCTAAATTAGGCTGCGCGTAGGCACACGTTCTATGCTGCGGTTGTACTCGTAATGGTGATATAAAGATGGTGACGCTAACCGCAACACAGCATAAATATCTACCCTATGTATTAGCGGTAGCATTATTTATGCAAATTTTGGATGCAACTATCCTGAATACAGCATTACCGCAAATGGCACAAGCACTTGGTGAATCGCCATTGAAGATGCAATGGGCGGTTATCAGCTATGCGTTAACGTTGGCAATTTTTATTCCTATCAGTGGGTTCTTGGCGGATAAATATGGGACACGTCGCGTGTTCTTGGCTGCCATCATCATTTTTTGTATTGGCTCACTTCTTTGTGCCGCTGCGCCTAGTTTAGACTTCTTGATTGGCTCGCGTATCGTACAAGGCATTGGTGGCGCGATGATGACGCCAGTAGCACGCCTGATTTTGGTCAAGTCCTATCCGCGCAATCAGCTATTGACCGTGATGAATTTTGCAGTAATACCCGCACTGATTGCACCCTTAGTCGGACCTCTACTAGGCGGCTATATTGTGCAATACGCCAGTTGGCACTGGATATTTTTGATTAACATACCGATGGGTATACTCGGGTTTGTCATGGGCAAAAAGTTAGTGCCAGCATTATTTGAGGAAACTAAGCGACTGGATTGGCGTGGCTTTTTATTGTTTGCGGCAGCGGCTTGTGGGTTGACTTTAGCCGTTGAATTTGGCTCAAAAACAGGCAGCGGATTTTATGGGTTGCTACTGTTTTTTATTGCTGCGGCACTATTAGGGGGTTATATTTGGCATGCCAAACGTTATGAGAGACCCTTATTTCCTTTGAGCCTATTTAGTATTCGCACCTTTCGTATCGGTATTGTTGGTAACTTATTTACACGATTTGGCATTAGTGCTGTGCCCTTTTTACTTCCCTTATTATTGCAGGTAGTGTTTGAATACTCTCCCTCGCAGGCAGGCTGGCTGCTGGCGCCTATCGCCGTGGGCGCTATAGGTGTTAAACCGTTTGTTAGTAAACTGATTCAGCGCTATAGCTACCGCACTGTCTTGTTCTATAACACCTCGTTATTGGGTATATTAATTATTGTCCTAGCGCAGTTTAACGATGCGTCGCAGTGGATGTGGTTTATACCGGTATTGACAGTGATGGGTGCTTGTAATTCCATGCAGTTTAGCGCGATGAATACGATTACTATTGGTGATTTGCAAGGACAACAGATTAGCAGTGGCAACAGTCTGATGGCAGTCAATCAACAATTAGCGATTAGCTTCGGTATTGCTTCTGGAGCAGCACTGTTGAACTTATTGCGTGAGCGCTTGCAACTTGATACTTTGGTGGCTTTTCAGACTACTTACTGGATATTAGGTATACTGACTATTCTCTCAGGCCTGCATTTCTTGCGTCTAAAAGTTGAGGATGGTCGCGGACTATACTGAGCCACAGATAAAAACTACCCTAAAAATAACAAGCATAAAAAAACCAGTATCAGCTTTATATAAAACTGATACTGGTGAATTTTTCAACACACCTACTATCAAGGCGCTTTGTCATCATCAATCTGTGATTGGATATAATTCTGTACACCAATATCGCGGATCAGATCTTGTTGAGTATCTAACCAATCATCATACTCTTCGTTGCCGTCTTTTAAGACAGTTAACAGTTGGCGCGAGACATAGTCATTGTGCTGCTCACACACAGTTACGGCATCTGTGAGGATATCGAACTTTTGACGCTCTAAGCGCAAATTACAGTCGATCATCTCTGGCACATCTTCAGCGATAAACATCTTGCCCAATTCTTGTAAATTTGGTAGACCGCCTAACAATAAAATACGGGCAATCAGATCATCCGACCACTTCATTTCTTGGATAGATTGCTTATAAAAATTATCATTTAGTGCTTCAAGTCCCCAGTGTCTTGCTATACGAGCATGCAAAAAATACTGGTTGATTGCAATTAATGACTGTCCAAGCACTTTGTTCAACACCTGAATAACTTCTTTATCGCCTCTCATGATTTCTCTCCCTGTCTGCTACTTATGGGCTATGACTTATAGGTTATGACCGGTAAGCTCCATTTATGCCTGATACAATTATTTATCTACCAAACTCTATTCTGTTTCAAAAAATGCTAAACAAGATTTGGTGATACTTCGGCCATTTGACTCTGCAGATAATTTGGCAACCCAATCATATCGATGAGACGCAGCTGTTGCTCAAGCCAATGCGCGTGATCCTCTTCAGTATCTTTTAGCTGTTCGACTAGCATAGTGCGAGTGACATAGTCATGTTCTGCTTCGCATAGTGCGATACCGTCTTTGAGATGTTGTTGTACTTCATACTCAAGATCAAGATCGAGTTGCAACATCTCAGGCACGGTCTTACCGATATGAATATCGTTAACGCTCATTTTTGGCGTGCCACTGAGCATTAATATGCGACGTATAATCGCTTGAGCATGCATGGTTTCATCAGCCATTTCATGATGAATACGTTCATAGAGCTTGCCATAATGCCATTCAGCGTACATCTCAGAATGAATAAAATATTGGTCACGAGCGGCCAGCTCACCACCTAACAAGAAATTTAGATACTCAATAACTTTTTGGCTGCCTACCATAATATACACTCCCATATCAGCCGGTTTGGCTGTCACTTATAACTATTATTAAAGTAATAGCAGTAAACCGATCTATAAAAAACGAAATCGAGGAAAAAGCCAATAGTCTCTAGTAGCCTTAGCTATTAGCTTTAGACAGGTATTGTAACACATAGGTATGATTGGCTTGTAACGTTAGGAACTAAGAATAAGATGCCAATTGAGAATCATAATTGGCTAGATATAGATAGGTATAAAAGTATTAGTGGTGAATAGAATCATTAGGACAGACTGGCGACATGAGTAATAGTAACCCTATCTACTAAATATTTATACTGCGTAGGCTAAGACATCTAGCTTGGCGTGATGTTCATCAAGATAATCATTAACCATAGGCTCACAGCAACCACAGCATGTCGCAACGTCAAGCGTATCTTTTAGCCCGTCAAGCGTATCGATGCCTGAGGCAATAGCCGCCTGAATTTGCTTTTCTTTTACGTTATTACAGATGCATACGTACATGAGGTTGCTCCTACTATCATTGATGCTATTGTCAACTTTTAATAATCGACCTATTCTGAGTTCATTATTGAATCTTAAGATGAGACTAGAGAACATCATTCACTATAAGTGTGTTAACAATCAATATCTTACAAGATGTCGTTTAATGATGGTTATAATAACGATAATTATTACTATTTACAATAACTTTTATTAAATTTATTAGTTCATGTATTTACTATTGAACATAAGGTAATAAAAAGGGTTATAAAAGCTACAAAAGACGATAACTAAAAAAACTACACTGTATTTCAAATATTTTCATGTGAATACTCTATATAATGAATATAGACTGTTTAATTAGTATAGAAGGTATTAAAATTCCGACAAACGGTAATTACATTTGATAATTGACCTAGCAGATAGATTAATCACTACCTTTAACCATAAAAAACGACCGATTATCTATTTTCTTTCTTCATTCACTATTCCATTATTGTAATCTAATAAAACCACAAGTAGATGCGATAATGAATTTGGACCTATTATAATATGCCTAATAATAATTTTACTATGCAGCCACTTGAGCTATTTAAAGTACTCTCTGACCCTACTCGTCTGAAACTGTTTCAAATTCTGTTTCAAAAAGAGGCGCGTTGTGTAGGCGAATTGGTAGAGATGCTTGATCAGCCACAACCAACCATATCTCGCCATTTGAATCATCTTAAAAAGTTAGGTATTTTAAATTGTGTGCGTGACGGAACGTGGATGTGGTATGAGATGGCTAATGACTTGCCTGTTTGGTGTCAGGACATACTAGAGACCACTTATGAGGCATTGTTAGAACAAAAAGACAATATGATCCAATCTTAGTTATTTTTTATAATAGCTAGAGTCACTTAGCCAACGGTGGTGGTCAAACCGTATGTTTATCTACTTTGGCTAATACCCTACTACAGTCAAATGCATTAATAGAGATAAATTCGGCAAGCGCAGTTTGCGAAAACCGATTATTTTTTTGCTCTAAAGCGTTCAATGAGCCAACCTGCTAGTGGGAACGAAACCAGCTGCGTCAGCGGAACGAGTATTATGGTTTCGATTAAGACAACTACTGGAATACTCAAATCATGGGTTATAGGTTTCAATAGCGTCAACACCACCAAGAGAGTGGGATAAAGTCCTACATACCCTACCAATATTCGAATAAGTCTTTCTTTAAAATTCTGATTCATTTTGTGATACCAATTGATAAAAAAAGACTCTTTAATTGATAAAGAGTCTTTTGAGGTTTTGCGCGTTGTATTTCCTATAGCAGTCTATAGTAAAAATAATACTATACTAAATCTAAGAAATCGCTGACAAAGGCATTGGTTGGATGATGAATAAGCTCCTCTGAGGTGCCTACTTGCTCGACACGGCCATGGTTCATCACCACAATCTCATCGGATACTGCCCGTGCCTCTTCTTGGTCATGAGTGACCATAATACTCGTAATGCCTAGCTCATGATGGATATCCTTCAGCCACGTCCGTAGCTCTTTACGTACCTTGGCATCAAGTGCGCCAAACGGTTCATCAAGTAATAATAGCTTAGGTTTTACGGCTAACGCTCGTGCCAGCGCAATACGCTGACGCTGACCACCAGATAACTGATGTGGATAAGCATTAGCAATCTGTGGCAGTTGTACTAATTCTAACAGCTCAGCGACGCGCTTATTAATATCGGCTTTGCTTAAGCGTTCATTTTTGGGCAATAAGGTCAGCCCAAATGCCACATTCTCAGCGATATTTTTGTGTCGAAACAGGGCATAATGTTGGAACATAAAACCGATATGGCGTTTTTGCACTGGGGTATTGGTGACGTCTAGCTCATCAAACAATATCTGCCCTGAGTCCGCATATTCAAGCCCCGCAATAATACGTAGCAAGGTGGTCTTGCCACAGCCTGATGGACCTAATAATGTGGTCAACTTACCTGTCGGTACCGTAATATTGACATCATTTAACGCATTAAAGTTGCCAAAGTTTTTGTTAACGTTTCTAATCTCAATACTCATATCGATTTCTCTTTTTATGTTTCTTACTGCATCTTGTATATTCGGTAGCTCAGTGTTTAATTATTCTTTAGGCTTATTAGTACCCGTATTATCAATATTGTTATTGACGGTGGTGTCAATAGTGGTATCAACAGTCGCATTGGCACTTACTGGTAGCTCAGGAGCACTGACTAGCCGCTCGGACTTAGCAAATTTGCGCTCTTGTACTGTGGTCATCACTTGTTGTACCAATAGCGTGACAAGTGCTAACGCTGCCAATAAACTTGATAAGGCGAAGGCAGCAGTAAAATTATAATCATTATAGGCAATCTCAACTAATAGCGGCATTGTGTTGGTCTCGCCACGAATATGACCGGATACTACACTCACTGCGCCAAACTCACCCATCGCTCGGGCATTGGTCAGGATTAAGCCATATAACAGCGCCCACTTAATATTGGGCAAGGTAATATGCCAAAATGTTTGCCAGCCTGTGGCCCCTAATGTCAGTGCTGCTTGCTCTTCACTATCACCTTGGGTCTGCATCAAAGGGATAAGCTCGCGTGCTACAAACGGAAAAGTGACAAATAAAGTCGCTAAGATAATACCGGGGACCGCATAGATAACTTGAAAGCCCATACTTTCAAGCCAGCCGCCAACCGTAGAGTTGAGACCAAATAACAAGACAAACATCAAACCAGCGACAACGGGCGATACCGAAAATGGCAAATCAAGCAATGTAGTTACCAGTTGCTTACCTTTAAACTGATAGCGAGTGACGAGCCACGCAATAGCGATACCCATCACCATATTGATTGGTAATACGATAGCCGCTGTGATTAAAGTAAGTCTAATCGCTTGCAAAGCTTCAGGATCAACCAGTGCTGCTAAGTATAATTGCCAACCATCTTTAAAGGCTTCATAGAATACCGCCAGCAGCGGAAAAACCAGCATAATGACCATAAACAACACGGCAATGGTGATAAATACCCGTCTTATCCATGGCGTATCTTTGGTTGCAGGATTGCTTTGATAGTCGTAGCTATTAGCTATTTGCATATCAGCGGGCTCCTACGCGGCGTGACAGTTTCCACTGTACAATATTGATGGTTAGTAAAATGACAAAGGAAATAAGCAGCATAAAAAGGGCTACCGCTGAGGCGCCCTGAACATCGAACTGCTCAAGCTTACTAATGATGATAAGAGGTAAAATCTCAGACTGCATCGGAATATTACCAGCGATGAAAATTACTGACCCATACTCGCCGGTCGCACGTGCAAACATCATTCCTGCACCCATAAGCATAGCGGGTAGTAGCTCAGGCATAATGACTTTGGTAAAGGTAGTCAAGCGATTAGCACCCAATACTGCAGCAGCTTCTTCGAATTCAACCGACAACTCTGCTAATACGGGCTGCACCGCACGGACTATGAATGGGAAGCTCACTACTACTAATGCTAGCCAAATACCTATCGGCGTAAAAGCCACTTGAATACCAATCTTTTCAAACCACTGCCCGATCAAACCATTGGGTGCATAAAGGGTGGCAAGAGAGATACCCGTAACCGCTGTCGGTAGGGCAAACGGCAAATCAACCAAAGCATTGATTAGAGATTTGCCCCAGAACTCATAACGTACCAATACCCATGCGACTAAGGTACCAAACACCATATTGGTCAGCATCGCTAAAAATGACATCCATAAGGTAAGCTTGATAGCGGCAGTCACTTGCGGCTGACTGATCGTCTGCCAAAATCCTGACCAACCCATCTGCGTGCTGGTATAAGCCATCATCGCAAATGGCAATACGACTAGTAGCGACAAGCTAAAGACGGTAATGCCCATGCTGAGCCCAAATCCTGGCAGCACATTACGCTGACGCAAACGCATGAGCCAACTACGTCTGGTATTAGGTTTGCTGGCAGGAGGAGTTGTTGCACTCATAAATGATGTCCTATTGGTATCGCTTAGCTGATGATACTTATCGTGAGTACCCTGTTGTATTACAAATTATGAAATTTTGCATCTCGTCATTGACCAATCATGTCTTAAAGTAAAGTCATAAGGTATAAACAACAAAGACATAGCGCGGTAGGCCATGTCCCTTTTAACGCGTTGCTACTCTTGAGTAGTCTGGTCAAGCGTCATAGTCGTTTTAATGGTTATGACGCCTTGATTAAATATTAGGTTTTATTGTGAATGAAAAGGTTATTGCGGGGTATTGACGGATAACTGATCAAACATACCACCATCACCAAAGAAAGTACCCATGATTTCATCCCATGAACCAAAGGCATCATTTGGACGGAAGGTTTCGATTGGTGGCAACTTATCACCATTTTTATCTAGCACACTTTTGACACTAGGACGCAAGTACAAATCAGCGGCCAATTGCTGAGCAGGCTCGCTCCATAAGTAATCTAGATACGCTTTAGCAGCGGCGGTAGTGCCTTTTTTATCGGTAACGGTATTGACGATAGCGACTGGGCTTTCAGATTTGATAGAGTACTTAGGATAAACGATGTCTACTTTGCCTAGACCAAAATCAGTGGCGGCGAGATTGGCTTCATTTTCAAAAGTCACCAAGACATCACCAATACCACGCTGTACAAAGGTAGTCGTTGCTGCACGTCCACCATTTTCATAAACTTTTACGTTTTTGAGCATGTCTTTGACATAACTTTTGGCTTTTGTTTCATCATTATTAAAAGCATGTAGACCATAACCGTAAGCACCTAAGAATGCATAACGACCATTACCCGTCACTTTTGGATTAGCCATCACAATCTCAAGACCTGATTGAGTTAAATCTTCCCAATCCTTGATGTTTTTTGGATTGTCTTTACGCACTAAAAATACAATCGTACTGGTAAAAGGTACGGCATTATCAGGAAACTGTTTTTCCCAATCAGCAGCAACCAGTCCCTTTTGCTCAAGCAGTTCAATATCTGAGCCTTGGTTCATAGTAGCCACATCCGCTTGTAGACCATTAGCCACCGATAACGCCTGCTTGCTTGAACCACCATGTGACTGGTTAACTGTAATATTAGCATTAGGGTTTTCAGCTTTATAATGCTCAATAA